>JAHWKB010000315.1 GCA_019348115.1 Actinomycetota bacterium
CCGTCGGACAGCATCGTGGTGCAGAAGGGGCAGGCGGTCGAGACGATGTCGGGGTTCAAGCCCAGCGCCTCGTCGATGCGCTCCATGTTGACGCGCTTGCCGATCGTCTCCTCCATGTACATGCGCGCCCCGCCGGCGCCGCAGCAGAAGCCGTTGGAGCGGCAGCGCGTCATCTCGGTGGGCTTGAGGCCCGGGACGGCGTCGACGACCTGGCGCGGCGTCGCGTAGACCTCGTTGTGCCGGCCGAGGTAGCAGGGGTCGTGGTAGGTGATGTTCTTGTCGAGCTCGGCGGTCGCGACCAGACGCCCCTCGTCGATGAGCCTGCCCAGCACCTCGGAGTGGTGGAGCACCTCGAAGTGGCCGTCGAAGTCGGGGTACTCGTTCTTCAACGTGTTGAAGCAGTGCGGGCACCAGGTGACGATCTTGGCCTTGTCCGCGCCGACGCTCTTCAGCATCTCGACGTTGGCCTGGGCCAGCATCTGGAAGAGGTACTCCATGCCCAGGCGGCGGGCCGGGTCGCCGTTGCAGGTCTCGTTCTTGCCGAGGATGGCGAAGGACACGCCGGCGTCGTGCAGCAGCTGGGCCGTGGCCTGGCTGACCTTCTTCGAGCGATCGTCGACCGAGCCGGCGCAGCCGACCCAGAAGAGGTACTCGATGCCCTCGTCCATCGGCGTGCCAGGGGTGAGCACGGGGATGTCGAAGTCGAGCTTCTCGGTCCACTCCTCGCGCTTGGCCTGGCCGACGCCCCACGGGTCGCCCGAGTTCTCGACGTTGCGGAGCATGACGCCGGCCTCCTGCGGGAAGCTCGACTCCATCATCGTCTTGTAGCGACGCATGTCCATGATGATGTCGACGTGCTCGATGTCGACCGGGCACTCCTCGACGCACGCCCCGCAGGTGGTGCAGGACCACAGGACGTCGAAGTCGATGACCGCGTTCTCCTGGCCGGGCGAGTCACCGACGAGCTGCATGTTGAGCACGTCGGCGGCCTCCTCCTCGGACTCCTTGCCGAGGAGGTAGTTGCCCTTCGCGAAGAGGTGGTCGCGGAGGTCCATCACGACCATCTTGGGCGACAGCGGCTTGCCGGTGTTCCAGGCGGGGCACTGCGACTGGCAGCGGCCGCACTCGGTGCACGTGTACATGTCGAGGACGTGCTTGAACCCGAACTGCTCGACGGCGCCGACGCCGAGGACCGTGTCCTCGTCCATCGCCTCCATGTCGATCAGCTCGGTGTGCAGCGGCCCGAGTGCCTTGGGCTGGCGGGCGAACAGCTCCTGGAACGGGATCGTGGCGATGTGGAGGTGCTTGGAGTTCAGCGTGAAGACGAGGAACCCGCCGACGATCGCGAGGTGGACGATCAGCATGATCGCGGCGGCGAGCTCGAGCTCGAACTCGCCCATGCCGGCGAACGCGCGGCCGAACTGCCGGGACAGGAACGCCGCGTCGGTCGGGGCGTGGTCGAGGGCGAAGCGGATGCCGTGGGCGATGAGCAGCGTCCACACGACGAGGAACTCGCCGACGAGCACCCACCAGCCGTGGTTGAGGTTGGAGCCCGAGAACCGGCTCCGGCGGCCGAGGCGCTTGGGGTCCTGCGCGAAGCGCATGGCGGCGAAGACCACGATGCCGATGATCGACAGAGCGATGAACAGGTCCTGGACGAACCCGAGGATGTCGTAGGCGGTGACGCCGCCGAGGCTGATGCGGTTCAGCAGCGGGATCTGGAAGTCGGGGTTGATGAGCTCGCCCGTAGCCTCGATGAGGGTCGTCTGCACCACGAGGAAGGACCAGAACACGAACGCGTGCATGACGCCGGGGAGCGACCAGCGCAGGAGCTTCTCCTGGCCGAGCACCTTCGTGAAGAGGTACTTGATGTTGCCGACGACGGCGTCCCGCGCCACCCGCTCGGGCTGCGGCCGCGCCTTCTTCACCAGCCCGTACAGGAACAGGATGCGCTTCGCGGCGAGACCGCCGAAGACGGCCACGACGGCGACGCCACCGATGATCCGGATGAGGGTGAGCAGCAGGTCGTGGTCCACGCGGGGAGCCTCCAGCGGCATCGGTGACCCGGACGCGCGGAGTCTAGGGGGGCGGGCCAGGTCCCCCCAAGGTCGAGCAGCGTCGCAGACGACCTCGCTCCGGAGTCGCTACTTGAGGTGCTCGCCCCTGTCGGCGTAGCGCTTGCGCCGGAACACGTCGGTCCGGGCCGACGCCACGCGATCGAGGATCAGCAGGCCGTCGAGGTGGTCGAGCTCGTGCTGGAACGCGCGCGCCTCGAAGCCCTCCGCCTCCACCACCCGGTGCTCGCCCTCGGGGGTGGTGCCGCGGACGACGACGCCCGTGGCGCGCCGCACGTCGCAGGTGAAGTCGGGGACGGACATGCACCCCTCGCGCTTGAGCTCGGACCCCGAGGTGAGGACGAGCTCCGGGTCGAAGAGGACGACCAGCCCGTGGTTGCCCCCCGGGGGCTTCTTCATCACCGACACGTCGAGCGCGAACGCCCGGAGCGGCACGCCGAGCTGGGGCGCGGCCAGCCCGACGCACCCGGGGGCGTCGTACATCGTGTCGACGAGGTCGGCGGCGAGCTGCCGCTCGGGGTCGCCGATGGCACCGACGGGCCCCGCGAGCCCCTTCAGGACCCGCGCCGGGTAGTTGACGACCTGCCGGACCGCCACCGTCAGTAGGTCTCCGTGTCGATGGCACGGAGGGTGTGGTCGACCTGGAGCTCGGCGACGACGCCGGCGAGGGCCTCCTCGACGCGCTCCTCGGTGGCGTCGTCCGTGAGGCTCAGCTCGATGATCATGGCGTAGATGGGGTCGGCGGCGGCGGAGAGGAGCCGGGTCTCGAGGTCGGTGACGTTGGCGCCGACGTCCGCGAGCGCACGCGAGA
>JAHWKB010000316.1 GCA_019348115.1 Actinomycetota bacterium
TGCAGGAGTTCCTCGACTCCGCCGGCGTGATGGTGATCGACGGCGAGGAGCGGGGCGCGTCGGGTGGCGACACCTTCGACACGCTCGACCCCGCGACCGAGGAGGTCCTCGCGAGCATCCCGCAGGCGACCGCCGAGGACGTCGACGCCGCGGTCCAGGCGGCCAAGCGCGCCCACCTCGAGGGCCGGTGGCGGACCCTCCCGTCCGCCAAGAAGGCGCGCATCCTCTCCAAGGTCGGCGACGCGATCCAGAAGAACGCCGAGGCGATCGCCTGGGTGGACATGCTCGACCACGGCAAGCCGCACAAGCACGCGATGGGCGAGATGATCGCCGCGGCGAACTGCTTCCGCTACTTCGCCGGCTGGGTCGACAAGGTCTACGGCGACACCATCCCGGTCCGCGACGGCCGCTTCGTGTACTCGATGCGCGAGCCCGTGGGTGTCTGCGGCCAGATCATCCCGTGGAACTTCCCGTTCCTGATGGCCGTCTGGAAGATCGCGCCGGCGCTCGCCTTCGGCAACACCGTCGTGCTGAAGCCGGCCGAGCAGACACCGCTGTCGGCCCTGTGGCTCCTGCGCATCCTCAAGGAGTGCGGCGTGCCGGACGGCGTCGCCAACCTGGTCCAGGGTGTGGGTGAGGTCGCCGGCGCGGAGCTCGTTGCGCACCCGGACGTCGACAAGATCGCCTTCACCGGCTCGACCGAGGTCGGCAAGATGATCATGCGGTCGGCCGCAGACAACCTCCACAAGGTGACGCTCGAGCTCGGTGGCAAGTCGCCGAACCTGATCTTCCCCGACGCCGGCGACATCTCGCGGGTGGCGAAGAAGGCCGCGTTCGCGTGCTTCTACAACGCCGGCGAGGTCTGCACGGCCGGCACCCGGCTGGTCGTCGACCGTCGCATCCACGACGAGGTGGTCGAGCAGGTCGCGAAGGCCGCCGACAGCACCAAGGTCGGTCCTGGCTGGGCCGAGGACACCGCGATGGGGCCGCTCGTGTCCGACGAGCAGCTCCAGCGGGTGAAGAGCTACATCGACATCGCGAACGGCGAGGGCGCCGAGCTCGTCGCCGGTGGCGGCCAGCCCGAGGAGTACGACAAGGGCTTCTTCCTCCGGCCGACGGTCTTCGACGGCGTCGTCACCGAGATGCGCATCGCCCAGGAGGAGATCTTCGGGCCGGTCCTCGCCATCCAGTCGTTCGAGGACGAGGACGAGGCGGTCGCGCTCGCCAACGACGTGTCGTTCGGCCTCGCGGCCGCGGTCTGGACCAACGACGTCGGTCGGGCCCACCGTGTCGCCGGCGCGCTCAAGGCCGGCACGGTGTGGGTGAACACCTACGGCGAGCTCGACAGCCCGGTGTCCTTCGGCGGGTTCAAGCAGTCCGGACTGGGTCGTGAGCTCGGTCCGCACGCGGTCGAGGCCTACACGCAGGTCAAGAGCGTCTGGGTCGCCACCTCGTGAGCCGTCGGCTGGAGCCCTCGGGCCGGCAGCGACGGGCCGAGCGGTTCGCCGCGGCCCGCGCCGCGCAGGACCTGCGGCGCGGGGCGCGGGTCGTCGCCGACGCCCGCTCCGCCCGGGAGGGCCGTGCGGTCCGTCTCGGCCCGCGCGAGTTCCTCGGGCCGGGTCCGTCGCGCACGGGTCGGCTCGCGAGGACCGACCCGTTCGCCACCCCGGAGCTGTGGGGGTTCTGGCGCTGGGTGGGGTTCGTGTTCTGGGCCGGCGTGACGGGGGAGTCGCTCCGACGGGCATGGAAGCGCCACGGGGGGCCGACCGGGGACGCCGGCGACGCGGCCGGAGCGGGCGCCGGCGCGGAGCCGTGAGGCGGCTGGAGAGCCCTCGCCGGTCTCCGCTACGCTCCCGCCGCGCCACCCCGGCGGGGTAGCCAAGTGGTAAGGCAGTGGACTGCAAATCCACCATTCACGGGTTCGATTCCCGTCCCCGCCTCTCTCCGCTCGGGTTTGCCGGGGGTCTGGGCCATCGGTACCGTTCCGGCCCACGGCGGACCGTCAGGCCACCGATGCGGGGCGTTAGCTCAGTCGGCTAGAGCGCTTGCTCGACACGCAAGAGGTCGCAGGTTCGATTCCTGCACGCCCCACCACGAGAGCCCCCGGTTCCGGCCGGGGGCTTCGTCTTTGTCAGCAGGATCGACCGCAGGATCCCTGCCGACGGTGTGGTCAGGCAGCCGAGCAGTGGGCGCTCACCCCCTCGTCCCGGGAGCCGTCGGACTGGGCATCGAAGTCCAGGAGGGTGAGGAGTCGTCCAGTGGGGACGATGAGACGGGGCCGAAGCGGAAGGTGGAGCTCCGGCCGCGGACGGCAGGCCGGTCGAGGTCGGTGGGATGCGGAGCGATCTCGAGCAGCGCTCGGGCGGCCTGGCGGCGGTGTTGGGCCTGGTCGAGGTCGCTGGCGTGGCCGCCGAGGGGATGGTCGGGGTCGGTCATGCCGTCGACGGCCCGGTAGCGCTCGAGCCGTCGGACGGCGTCGCGCCACCGGTCGCGCTCGTCGAGCTGATGCTGCCACGCCGTGGTCGCGCGCCCACTCCCGGTCACCACGGGACAGCCGTCGCTCTCGGAAGCCCATCTGCTCGTCGAAGTGTCTCGCCGGTCCCGCACGCGCTCGGCACGCTCCGTCGCTCCTGCATCCCTCCGGCATGACGCCCTCGACCGATCATCGGTTCTCGTACGGTCGTCTACGACCCGTCTGCGCCTGTCACGTCGGAGGGCGGATCTGGATCGGCTCGTTGAAGTCGTAGTAGTGGTGGTCCATGAAGTGGCCCTGGGCCTTCATCTCGGCCTGCCGAACGCGGTCGTCGTCGTCGACCCACAGCCGGTACCAGATCGAGGTCCGCCCCTGCAGGACGTAGAAGGTCACGATGCGGGTGT
>JAHWKB010000094.1 GCA_019348115.1 Actinomycetota bacterium
GGCTGGCCCTGGGGCCGTACGCCCGGGTGCGGCTGGGGCCCGACGACTCCACCCCCGACTACTCGGACCTGTCGTGGTTCGCGATGCTGTTCAGCGCCGGCATGGGGATCGGGCTGCTGTTCTGGGGCGTCGCCGAGCCGATCTCGTTCTTCCGGCTCGACCCGCCCCGGGCCGAGCCCGGGACGGCAGCAGCCGCCCGCGACGCCATGCTGTTCGCGTTCCACCACTGGGGGCTGGCGCCGTGGGCGGTCTACGCGGTGATCGGCATGGGGCTCGCCTACTTCGGCTACCGCCACCACCAGCCGCTCGCGGTGCGGTCGCTGTTCCGGCCGCTGCTGGGCGACCGTGTCGACGGCGCCCTCGGCGACCTCATCGACGTCACGGCCGTGGTCGCGACGATGTTCGGGGTGGCGACGTCGCTCGGACTGGGGGTCATGCAGGTCAACGCCGGGCTCGATTTCGTCTTCGGCATCGAGATCAGCACCCAGGCGCAGCTCCTGCTGATCGCCGGGATCACGGCCGTGGCGACCGTCTCCGTCGTGACCGGCCTCGACCGCGGCATCCAACGGCTCTCACAGCTCAACGTCACGCTCGCCGCCCTCCTGCTGCTGTTCGTGCTCGCCGCCGGCCCGACGCTCCTCCTGATCTCCGCGTACGTGCAGAACACCGGCGCCTACGTCGGCGAGCTACCGGACCTGCTCACGCGCCTCGGCGTGTACCGCGGCACCGACTGGCTCGACTCCTGGACGCTCTTCTACTGGGCCTGGTGGATCTCGTGGTCGCCGTTCGTCGGCATGTTCATCGCCCGCATCTCCCGCGGACGCACGATCCGGGAGTTCGTCCTCGGCGTGCTGCTCGCCCCGTCGCTCGTGTCGTTCCTGTGGTTCACGGTGCTCGGCAACACCGCCATCTCCCTCGACCAGGGAGGCGCCGGACTCGCAGCACTGGTCGATGAGGACCCGGCGCTGGCACTCTTCGGGCTGCTCGAACAGCTGCCGTTCGGGACCGCGACCATGATCCTCGCGACGCTCCTGGTGGTGTCGTTCTTCGTCACCAGCTCCGACTCCGGGTCCTTCGTGATCGACATGTTGACCTCGGGCGGCGATCCCGATCCGCACGTCGCCACGCGGATCTTCTGGGCGCTGACCGAGGGCGCCGTCGCCGCAGCGCTGCTCCTGACCGGCGGACTGGCGGCACTGCAGGCAGGCGCCATCTCGACCGGCCTGCTGTTCGCCGTCGTCCTCGTGCTGGCCAGCTGGTCGATCGCCCGTGGGCTGCGTCGGGAGTTCCCGGCCCGCCCCTCGGCGCGTGGGCTGCCGCCCGTCCACGTCCGCGACGCGGTGCAGCGCGAACGCGAGCGGGAGCGCCAGCGCCAGGCTGACGCCGAAGCCACCGAGGGGGCTCCGCGATGACCCCGCCCTCGCCTGCGGACATGGCGGTCCGGCGGCTCGCCGGCGCACTGATCCCGCGGGCGCTGGCGGCACTCGTGGCCGGTTGGGTCGCCGCCGCGGTCACGCTGGTCGCCGACGCCGCCACCGGCGTCGCCATCCCCGTCCCCACGTCCAACGCGCAGGCCATCCTGGCGGCGCTCGCCGGCGCGCTCCTCACCATCGCCGTGTTCGCCGTCTGGATGCGCACCGTCGTGGTCGGTCTTGCGGCGGCGTACGTGTCGCCGCGAGTCGTCTCGAACTACCTCGACGACCGGTTCCAGCGCAGGATGACCACCGCCATGATCGCCGGCTTCGCCTACGTCCTCGCCGTCCTGGCGTTCCTGCCGGCCGCGACCGGGGACGGCGACGGTCGTGGCGTGCCGGCGATCAGCTCGATCGTGGCCACGCTGGTGGTCGTGGTGGCCCTGTTGGCCGTCCTGCTCGCCATCCGCCACGCCGTCTCCAGCCTGTCACCGTCGGCGCTGGTGCGCGCGCTGGCCGACGGCGCGCTGGCCACCATGGCCGTGCCCGACCGTCCGGACGACGACGTCCCGATCGGCCGACACGCGGAGGACGGCGACGGCTTCCGGGTCCGCAGCGACGTGATGGGATGGGTGCAGGACGTCGACTACCACGCGCTCCTGGACGCACTTCCACCGGAGACGACGCTCACCCTCCCCGTGCCGACGGGTGAGTTCGTCGCTCGGGACGAGGCGGTCGCGGTCGTCGACCGTCCACTCCCCGAGCGCGCGTGCGATGCCATCCGCGCCGCGGTCACGGTGGCGCCGACCCGGAGCGGAGAGCGGGACCTCGCCTTCGCCGTCCAGCAGCTCGTCGACGTGGCGCAGCACGCCATGACGACCACGTCGAACGACACGTCGACCGCGGACGAGGCGCTCGTGCATCTCCGAGCGGTCCTGGGCGAGCTGCTCCGCAACGGCAAGTTCTCGGGGCGCCTGCGTGGGGCGGATGGGCGGGTGGTGGTGTCGGACGGGATCTGGGACCCGGCGGACCACGTCGATGCCGCGCTCGAACGCCTCGCTCCACAGGCCGCGGAGCTGCCGACCACGAGGCACCGGCTCCTCCTCACCATCGAGGCTCTCGAGTCCACGGCGCGGGAGGTGGGTGACGAGCGCAGCCGTCGGATCCTGGCCCACCACCACGAGCTCCTCGTCGGCGACGCCACGACGGGGGCACGCTGACCGGCGCCCCGGCCCGAGGTGGGCCATGCCGGTCCGCGCTCGATGAAGGTCACCAGCTGGGTCCTGGTCGGGTCGGATGCTGAAGGCTGTCCCGTGATGCCTCCCACGACGGGATGAGGAGCTCGAACACGATCTCGTGCCGTGTCGACGGTGCGGCATCCGGTTGCGCGGCCGCGGCATGGTCGGGTTCGACGAGCTCGACGGCGCGGTCGAAGTCCTCGGCCGTCCACGGGTGGTTCCCGGACACGGGACCGGGGCAGTCCGTGTCGCCGTCGCCGTCCAGGTCGGTCGGCTCGCATCCGAGCGCTGCGGCCTCGACGTCGATCAGCCACTGGTCGGGGTCCGCCCGGGTCGGAGGCTCCTGCCACGCGTCGCCCCACGTGTACGGGGGCAGCTCGTGCCAGCCCCGTGGGTAGTCGGGTGGGGCCACGAGTCCACAGGTCGCGAGGACGACGATGGGGAAGCCGTCGCCGAACCCGGTGGACACCGTTCCTCGGAGGGCCTCATGGAGCACGTGGTAGGGATCGCCCGTGGCACTCTCGAGCTGTGCGGCTGCCCACGAGCACAGCTCGTCCTGCCGACCGTCGAGCGCTCGTCCGAACCGTTCCTCGTCCAGGTAGGGAACTCGATCGCCGGCGTGCAGGGCAGCGACGATGTCGTCCAGGGTCGCTCCCCCTCGCTCGTCCGACGGGGAGGCTGGCGCGGGTGACGGATCGCTCGCCACGGGCTCGATGGGACCGACGGGCGCACTGGGGAGCCACGCGGACAGCGCAGGCACCGCCACCACGACGGCGACGGTCGCGGCTGCGCCGGCGGCCGCCTGCTTGCACCGTCGACGCCGCCGCCCACGTCGCCGGAGCGTGTCGACATCGACGGGGGGGACGGGTGTGGTGGCCTCGCGTTCGAGGAGACCCATGAGCTCATCGGACATGGTGCACCTCCACGTTGTCCTCCAGCGCGGCGCGGAGCTCCGCCAGCGCTCGCGAGGTCATCGAACGGACCGCGTTCTCGCTCATCCCGAGCACGGCCGCGGTCTCGCTGACCGACAGCTGCGCGACATGACGGAGCACGACGACCTTCCGGCGACGCTCGCCGAGATGCGCGAGCGCGGTCCGCAGCGCGAGGAGTTCCGGCACGTCGACGTCGACGTGGCGGTCCGCTGACCCTGCCCGTGCCAGGGCGCGACGCTCAGCTGCGCGGCGCCGGAACGTGGAGGTCGCGAGGTTCATCGCCACGCGGTGAGCCCACGCGGAGGGCGCCGCCATGTTGCTCACCCGACGCCAGTGCTCACACGTCTTCACGAGCGCTTCCTGGGCCAGTTCCTCGGCGACGACGCGGTCGCCACAGAACGACGTGAGCGCCCGCACGAGGCGGGGGTGTTCCCTTCGGCAGAACTCCGAGAGCTCGATCGACTCATCCATCCGGAGGCTCCGCACAGGGATCGTGGACGACCGCAACGGCGAACACGGGACGGCTGCTCCCTTCACGCTCATGGCTGCTGAGTAGGAAACGCGACAGCGAGCGCGATGTTGCACCGGCCCGGCGACGAGAGCGGCCGGATGACCGGTTCGGGACCCGCGATCGGCCCCTCGTCCTCGGTCCGAGCCGTCCCTGACGAGCGGTCAGCTCGCGGTGTCGGGCTCGGTGCTGGCCCCCGACGCCCGTAGCTGCAGGACGAACGCCGGGCCGGTGGGCGGGCTGTGGATGTAGAAGGCGTCGCCACCGTTGGATCGGGCCAGCCCGCGGACGATCGACAGTCCGAGGCCGGTCCCCCGGCTGGTCGAGCCGCGGGCGAACCGCTCGAAGAGGTGCGGTCGGACGTCGGGCGAGACGCCGGGTCCGGCGTCGGTGACCGTGATGTCCACGGTGTCGCCCGACCGGTCAGCGCTGACGGCGATGGGGGGGACCCCGTGGCGGCTGGCGTTGCCGATCAGGTTCCAGAGCATCTGGGCGAGGTGGTCCGGGTCGGCGAGGACCTCGAGGACCCCGTCGACGGTGACGTCGACGTGCTCGAAGCCACCATCGCTGACGACCTCGCGGGCGAGTCGGGCGACGGCGACCGGCCGGGGATGGACCGCGAGCGATCCGGACTCCAGGTGCTGCGCGGTGAGGAACATGTCCACGAGTCGACGTAGCCGGGCGAGTTGACGCTCCAGGACATCGGCGATGGGGTCGTCGCGGCCCTGGTCGCCGACCAGGATCCCGGCGGCGGCGTGCGCGGCGGCGAGGGGGCCGCGGAGCTCATGACCGACGATGGCGACGATGGCCTCGCGGTCGGCCGCCAGGCGCAGGACCTCGTTGAAGGCGTGCTGCCGTTCGAACACGCGACCGAGCTGGACCCCGACGGACCGCATGACCTCGAGGAGGTGCTCCTCGGGTTCGCCCGTTTCGCTCCGGAAGAGCTCGATGACCGCGACGGTCCGGTCCCGGGTGAGGACGGGGAAGGCGAAAGCGGCGACGAGACCGGACTCGACGGCGGCCACCGCGCGCGGGACGTTCGGGTCCGTCCGGATGTCGCCGATCCAGTCGGGCTCGCCGGTCGCGGCGACCCGGCCTGGGAGCCCGGCCCCGGGATCGAACGTCGAGGCGTCGGTCACCTGGCGCAGGGCGTGGGGTGGCTCGGGGGTCCACCAGCCGGTGGAGGCGATCTGGCCGGTGTCCTCGTCGACGATCCATGCGTGCGCGAACCTGCTCCCCGTCTGCTGTTGCGCCGTTGCGAGGCAGGCGCGAACGGCGTCCTCGACGGTCGTGGCCTCGTTGGCGGCCAGCGCGACGTGTTCGAGCAGGCGCACGTAGCGCTGTTGGGCGAGGTCGGCGGTCACGTCCCGCAGGAACGCGTGGAAGTGCCACCCCGTCGCGTGGTCCTCGACCGGCAGGATGGTGAACTCGACGTCGATCCGTCGGCCGGTGCGATGCAGGGCGGGAAGTTGGAGGCGTTTGAAGACGGCCTCGCCGCGACCCGCGGCGACGAACCGCTGGAGGCCGAGCAGGTGAGCGTCCCGGTGCTCCGGAGGGATGATCAGCTCCGCCAGGAGACTCCCCAGCGCTTCCTCGCGGGTCCACCCGAACATCTCGGCCGCCGGGGCGTTCCAGCGCGTCACGATCCCGGCGGCGTCGATGCTGACGTAGGCGTCGCTGGCGGAGTCGACGAGGATCTGCCAGGCGTCACCGCGCGGACCCATGGCGGTACCGCGGTCGTCGACGTGCCTGGCGTTCACTCGTCCCCCGGGTCCTGGTGCGTCGAGCCGGCAGGCGTTGAGCGCCGGCGGGAACGTCGCCGACCCTATGCTTCGCTTCCCTGGCCCGCCAAGACCCTGCGCCCTCGGCTGACTACGGTTGCACGACCCGCGATCCGAGGACGACCGATGGTGCGCCAACCCCACCTGCAGCCGGGCCGCCATCAGATCGTGATGGTGCTCCTGCTGATCCACGTCCCGGTCTTCGCCATCCTGGGCAGTCGGGCTGGCTGGGCCGCAGGGCACATCGTCGCTGAGGTGGTCGTCCCGCTGGTCGGACTGTGGGCCGTCGCACGCTGGGCGCAGCAGCCGCGGATCGCCATGGGGGCCGGCGCCATCGGGCTCATGTACGCCTCGGCGGTGCTCATCCACCTCACCGGGGGCGTCACCGAGGCCCACTTCTACTTCTTCGTCGCGTTCGGTCTCGTGGCCCTCTACCGCGACTGGATCGTGTTCTTCGCGGCCGCGGGGTTCGCGGTGGCTCACCACGTGTTCTTCGCGGTCACCGGAGGAGCGATGTTCGAGCAGCCCTACCAGCTCGAGCGACCGCTGTTCTGGGCCACCGTGCACGTCACGTTCGTGGCGGTGGTCACGGCCGTGCAGGCCGTCGGCATGTTCGACGTCGCGCAGTCCGTCCGGGCGAAGGCGGCTGCGGAAGCCGCTGTCGCACGCGCCGACGAACGACGCCTCACGGCACTGCGCCTCCACGACGATGTGGTGCAGGCGCTCACAGCCGCCAACTACGCCCAGACGCTCGGCGAGACGAGCGTCGGCACGGCCGCCCTCGAGCAGGCGCTGTCGTCCTCGCGCGCGCTGGTGACCGAACTCCTCGCTGACAGCGAGATCGACGAGCACGTCCTCGTGCGGCCCGTGGCCACCGTCTCCGAAACCCGCCCGTGATGGCACACCGAGTCGTGCTCGTCGACGATGCCGCAGACCTGCGGATGCTCATCGCGCTCGCCTTCAAGCGCGATGGCCGACTCGAGGTGCTCGCTTCGGTCGGCGACGGCCAACAGGGCATCGACGCCGTCCGTGAGCACGGCCCCGACGTCGTGGTCATGGACGTCTCGATGCCCGTGATGGACGGCCTCACCGCGACCCGGAAGCTGAAGGAGGAGTTCCCCGACCTCCCCATCCTGATCCTCACGGGCTACGGCGATGCGCGGGTGAAGGAGGAAGCCACCAGAGCCGGCGCCGACCTGTTCATGGACAAGACCCAACCCCTCACCGCCGTCGCGGACGCCGTCGTCGCGCTCGCGGAGCGCGCCTGACGGAGCACGAAGCCCGGCTCGCCGGCGTACGAGCGCTCTACCTCCAGGCGCGACAGGTCCTGGCGGAGATCGGTGTGGAGCCCGGTCAGACCAGGCTGGCGCTGCGCGTGGCCGGGCCCGGCGACCCCGCCACGTCGGAGCCAGGACGTGACGGGGCGGCGTTCGGTGCCAGCGCGTCACACGGACAGCCGTGGCGCCGACGACGCAGCTCGATTACCGTCACCGGTGGCCGAACCATGGATAGGGACGAAGGGACGAGCATGGCGGATACACGGATGGATAGCCCGGCCCGGCTGTACGCCAAGATCGTGGGCGTCGTGCTGCTGCTGGTGGCCGTCGTCGGCTTCATCGCCGGCGACCCCGAGGAGGGCCTGTTCGGCCTCCTCAACATCGACATCGTCGAGGACATCATCCACCTCGCAACAGGTGGGCTGCTGGCCTACGTGGGCTTCGCCGGCACCAACAGTGCGGTCAAGACCGTCGTCACCGCCCTCGGGGCCGTGTACCTGCTGGTCGGCGTCCTCGGCTTCGTGTTCCCGGAGATGTTCGGGTTGATCCCGCACGAGTACAGCCTCGCGGACAACATCCTGCATCTGACGCTGGGTGCCCTGGCGCTGCTCGCTGCGTTGGGCAACGTCTCCAAGGAGGGGACCGGCGCGCGTCGAGCGTAGGCAGGCCCCACGTCGTACGTCGGGTCGCCTCCGCGCCTTTCCGTCGCGCCGTCTGTGACCTCACGGGGAGCAACGGTTGCCGTGTCAGCCGACGAAGGTGCTCCTCGGTCGTCGGGATGGCCGGACGTTCCCTCGGCAGGCACCGCTCGCACGTGGCGTACGGCGGGCGTGGCGCACCCCGCCGTGTCGAGCTCGAGGACGGCGCGTCGTCCCCCTCGGCGTGGCCCCCGGTAGCCGCCGACGAGGGCTGGCAGCAGGTGGGGCATGCCGTCGATGCCGCGGGCGACGGGTCCTCCGTTCGGACCGCGGCGGAGCAGCTCCTGGATGGCGCGGTTGAGGGTGGGGCCGTGGGTCCACATGCCGTAGAACGCGATCCTGCCCTCGCCGTCGATCAGGAACGTGGGGTCGGCCATCTCGTTGCTGTACGTGCGGTGGACGGTGCCGGCGTAGTCATCCACGAGCACGGGACATGCGATGTCCTCGAGTTCTCGTACTCGCGGGCGCCGTCCATCTTCTGCTCGAAGCTCTCGAACCGGCCGCGGACCTCCCCGGGGTGGGCCCGCCGGATGATGACGTCGAGGAACTGCACGTCATCGCCGTACCACCGGTGGAGCTGCTTCATCGGCTCGACCGAGCCGAGGGTGATGGGTCAGGTGCCGCTGCCGAAGTGGAGCAGCACCGGTTAGTCGTCGAGTTGATCCTCGCTCCCGACCGGGCCGTACCGTTCCGACGTCGTGACCATCTTCGTCTCCTCGCGTGGGGCCCGATCGTGACGGCCCCCGGACCGCGGCGGAGCGGCGGGACCCGGCCGCGGGTCCAGACCCTCCACATGGGCCCGGCACGGCGGGGGTCCGTTCAGTCGCGCCGGCGTCTGCGGACCACCGCGGTGACGATGGCCGCCACGCCGGTCACGACGCCGGCGACGAGCTTGATGGCGTAGGAGGGCACGACCCGTGCGGGCGGTGGTGCCTCGCCGGCGACCGCGGAGGTGCGGCGGATGCGCCACAGCGCGCCGGTGTTCTCCCAGACGCGGATCCCGCCC
>JAHWKB010000317.1 GCA_019348115.1 Actinomycetota bacterium
GTGACGCCCTCGGCGAGGACGTCCTGCCACATCCAGGCGTCGGCGCCGTCCGGGTCCGACCCGATGGGGAGGTCGCCGAGGAGCGCGAGCGGCTCGCCGGCACGGCGCAGCTGCTCGTCGAGCACGTACTGCACCCAGCGGTGGAAGCGCACGCGGTCGACGTGGTCCGCCGCCACGCGGTGGACCTCCGGGGACGACGGCGCCTGCAGCCCCTCGGGCCACGTGCGCCAGCGGTCGCCGTGGAGCTCCGTGAGCGTCTGGTGGATGGCGAAGCGGTCGAGGTCGGGGCCCCGCTCGTCCAGGAACCGGCGGTAGCGCGGGTCGGCGTCGAGACCGTCCGAGACGACCGCGTAGCAGCGCTCGAGCGCCTCGGTCTTGCGGGACGCGACCTCGTCGCGGTCGATGGTGGGGACCTCGTTCAGCTCGGCGCCCCGGGCGCGGAGGTCGTCGAGGTCGGCCGCGGCGGCGCCGGGGGCCTCGTCGATGCGGGCGTAGACCGGGTCGAGGAAGCGCCGGCTCGTCGGGTAGTAGGGGCTCGTCTCGCGCGGGGTCAGCGGGTCGACCGCGGCGAGGGGGTTGACGAGGAGCGTGCCGGCGCCGGCGTCGGCGGACCAGCGGGCGAGGCGACGGAGGTCGGCGAGGTCGCCCATGCCCCAGCTGTCGGCCGAGCGGACGGCGTAGAGCTGGGCCGCCCACCCCCACGTACGGAGGCCGTCCGGGAGGTGGCAGGTCCCGGGGCTCACGATGACCCGGTGGGGGGTGTCCGCACCGCGGACCTCGAGCTCGTGGTAGCCCCAGGGGAGGTCGTCCGGCACCTCACCCTCGACCTCGCGCGTGGTGCCGTCCTCGAGCGTGATCCGGACGGCGCCGTCGACGGTCGCGCGGCGCCCGGCGCGGACGACGTGCACGGTGTCGGAGGACGGCGGCGCGTCGGCGTCCGGGTCACCTCCCATCGCCGCGACGAGCGCGTCGATGGTCGCCTCGGGGACCTCGGTCCAGGTGCCGAAGGCGTCCTCGTACGCGGGGACGATGCCCCACGCGTCCGGTGCGCTCGCGTCCCCTCCGCTCACGCGGTCCCCTCCTCGGCGACGAGGAGCGCCGCGGGGAAGGTCGCGAGCAGATCGGCGAGGCGGTGCTCGCCGCCGCGCCAGCGCGCGCCGGACAGTCGGTCGTACCACGTGCCGTCCGGCAGCTGGAGGGTGGTGCCGTGCCAGTCCCAGTCGCCGAACGCGCCGCCGAGCGACACGACCAGGCGGGGCGCGATGGCCAGGACGCGACCCGCACGGACGTACGCGATCACGGACTCCTCGCGGGGGCCGGCGGCGTACAACGGTTCGTAGGAGGCGTCGGGCCCGAACGCCTCGGGGAGGTCACGGCGGACGGCGAGCGCCTGTCGGGTGACCCACAGCTTGGGCATGCCTGCGTCGAGCTCGCTCCACACGTCGTCGGGGCGTGGCTCGCCCTCGAGCTCGGCGAGCATGCGCCGGCGTCGGTCGTGGTCCACGGGCCGCCGGTTGTCCGGGTCGACGAGGCTGAGGTCCCAGAGCTCGGTGCCCTGGTAGATGTCGGGCACGCCCGGGCTCGTGAGCTTCAGCAGGGTCTGCGACAGCGACGTGATCCGTCCCGGCTCCACGACCGCGTCGAGGAGCCGCTGGAGGCTCGCGGTGAACTCGTCGTCGGCGAGGAGCCCGCGGGCGAACGCGGCGAGGTCGGCCTCGTAGCCCTCGTCGATGTCCAGCCACGAGGTGTGCCGCTTCTCCTCGCGTGCCGCCTTGACGAGGTAGTCGACGAGCCGGTCGGCGTCGATCGGCCACGCCCCCACGATGGTGTGGTACGTGAGGTACTCGGCGTTGCCGCCGGGACCGCGCTCGCCGCGGTGGCGCTCGGCGAGCTGCTGCCACTCGTCGACGGCCCGGACCCAGAGGTCGGGGAGCTCGGTCAGGACGGCGAGGCGGGCCCGGACGTCCTCGCTGCGCTTGGTGTCGTGGGTGGACGTGGTCAGCATCGTCGCGGGCCAGTCGCGCTGGCGGAGTCCGTTGCGCTGGTGGAACTCGCCGAGCCCGACCGAGAGCCGCTGCGGGTGCCCGCCGACCTCGTTGGCGGCCGGGAAGCGGAAGTAGCGGTAGAAGACCGTGTCCTCCACCCCCTTGGCCATCACCGGTCCGGTGAGCTGCTGGAACGCCATCACGAAGCGGTGCGCCGGCGGGACGTCGTGGCCGAGCACCAGCGTCTCGGAGAGGAGGTCGAGCGCGGCGCCCAGCTCGCCGTGCCGCGCGCGGACGCGCGCGATGGCCTCGTCGATGTAGAGCCGGTCCTCGTCGGTGATCTCGCCCTGCTCGGCGCGCACGTAGGTCCGGTAGACCGGGAAGTCGATCAGGACCTCGGTGAGGGCGGCGTCGAGCTCCTCGTCGCTGCAGTCGGCGCCCACCGCGTCGCAGACCTCGACGAGGGAGCGCAGGAGCCGGCGCCGCTCGGCCGGGAACAGCGCGCCCAGCACCTCGCGCTTCGCCTCCTCCACGATCGCGTCCCAGTCGGGGCGCTCGCCGTCGAGGAACCGCGCGTAGAGGTCGGTCAGGACGCCTTCGCTGTGGGGGTCCAGGAACAGGTGCAGGACGAGGTTGGCGAACTCGTAGCCGACGGTGCCGTCGACGGGCCACTCCACGCGCCGGTGCTCGCCGGGCTCGAGGATCTTCTCGATGACGATCCAGGTGTCGTCGCCGGCGGCCTGGCGCAGTCGCTGGTAGTACCCGGCGGGGTCGTGCAGGCCGTCGGGGTGGTCGATGCGCAGCCCGTCGACGGCGCCGTCGGCGACGAGCTGGAGGACGCGTCGGTGGGCGTCGTCGAACACCTCGGGGTCCTCGACGCGCAGCCC
>JAHWKB010000318.1 GCA_019348115.1 Actinomycetota bacterium
TCGCCGCCTACGCGGTCGACGAGGGCGAGGGCCAGGGCGAGGCGATGGCCGCCCTCGTCGGGGCGCTGCGCGCAGAGATCGGCGCCGTCCGAGCCGAGCTCGGGTCGATGCGCTCTGAGATGGGCGCCGTCCGCACCGACCTCGACGGCTTCGGCGGCCGGCTCACCGGCTCGGTCGCCGCGAGCCGCAGCGAGACCGGCACGCTGGTCCGCCGCGTCGCCGAGCTCGCCTCGCGCATCGACGGCGTCGGCGGGCGGGTCGACGACGTCCGCAACGGGCTGCCGAGCCTGTCGCGAGAGCTGCGCGAGGGGCTGGACGAGGTCCCGGTGCGGACCGGACAGCGGCTGGACGAGCTGACGGATCGCCTCGCCGACGCCGTGAGCGCGCGGGTCGACGGCGTCGCCGAGAGCATCAGCGCGACCGTCAACGCGGCGCTGGCCCGCGAGGCCGAGAACGTCGCGGGCACGCAGAGCGCGCTGGAGGACGCGCGCGTCGCGCTGGAGTCGCGCCTGGCCGTGCTCGAGGACACCCTCGACGCGCTGAGCGAGCGGATCGAGGCGCTGGCGCGTGACGGCGCGAGCACCACGACCGAGCGCCTGCAGGGGCTGGCCACCAGCGTCCGTGAGCTCGACCGGCGTATCGCCGACGAGGGACGCGACTCCGCCGAGCTGCTGGTCGGCCGGCTGCGCGACGTCACCGAGACCCGGCTGTCCGAGCTCGAGACGACGGTCTTCGACCGGCTGTCGGACGCGCTGCGCATCCGCAACGACGAGCTGCGCCGGGAGCTGCTGGGCGCCCTCGAGGGTGTGCGCGCGGAGGCGGCGGAGAACCGCGCCGCGGTCTCCGAGCTGGCGGAGTCGGTGCGCGGTTCCCTCGACGGGTTCGGCACCGTCCTCGACCGCTCGCTGAGCGGGCTCGGGAGCTCGGTGACGACGGCGCTGAGCGAGGGCCGCGACGCCACCCGCGACGAGGTCGACGCGGTGGCGCAGCGGATGACCGGCGCCGTCGCCGCGCTGCGCAGCGACCTCGTCGCACGCGACGACATCGCCGCCGGTCAGCTCGCCGGGATGCAGACGGCGGTGGAGGCGCGGATCGAGGCGGTCCGCTCGCAGGTCACCGCTGCGATGAACACGCTGCGCGGCGACGTCGCGACCGAGATCGGCACCCTCTCTCCGCGGCTGGAGGACCTCACGGTCGCCGGTGAGGCCACGGGGGAGTTGCTCCGGAACCTGCGCAACGACCTGGTCGGCACGGTCGAGGCGCTGCGCGACCGGCTGGTCGGCGTCACGGCCGAGTCGACGGAGGCCGTGCGCGCTGCGGTCGGCCAGACGCACACCGACGTCGCAGAGGTGACGCGCGCCCTGCGCGAGGAAATACTGGCCCGCGTCGACGAGCAGTACGGCGGGGTCGCCGATCGGCTGGCCTCGCTGGCCGCCGACGTCACCGGGAGCACGGGCGCCACACGCGAGACCGGCGAGCGGCTGGCCGCCCTGGCGACGCTCAGCGACGAGGTGCGCCGGACGCTGGACGAGCTGCGCGGAGCGGTGACGAGCACCACCGACGCGCTGCGCGCCGACCTGCTGGCCCGCGCCGACGAGCAGCTCACCGCGCTGGGTGACCGCTTCGAGGGCGTGCGTACGACGGTCGAGGAGCGGGTCGAGGCCCTGGAGACGACGGTGCGCTCGCGCAACGCCGCCCTCGAGGCGACCCTCGGCGAGCGGACGTCGTCGCTCGGCCGCGACGTGGCCGCGCGCGTCACCGAGCTCGCCGAGCTGCTCGGGGACCGGACCGCACGGCTGTCCGACGACGTCACTGGCCGGCTCGGGCAGCTCGAGACGACCGTGGCCAGCGGCCTCGACACCTTCGGGGGCCGGGTCGACCAGCTCGGTGGGACCGTCAGCGCGTCCAAGGACAGCACCCGCGAGGCGGGGGAGCGGCTGCTCGCGCTGGCCGACCTCGCCCGCGCCCAGCGCGAGGAGCTCGAAGAGCTGCTCGACGTGGTGCGCGACGACGTGGTCGAGGCGACGCGCGACCTGCGAAAGGAGCTGCTCACGCGGACCTCCGAGCAGATCACGGCGCTCACCGAGCGGCTGACGGTGCTCGACACCACGGTGGACGAGACCGCCGCCGACGTGGTGGAGCGGCTCGCCGCGCTCGACACGACCGTCGCTCGCACCACCGAGGCGACGACGAAGACGACGGACGGGCTGGCAGAGCTGGGCGAGGCGCAGTACGACCTGCGCGAGACGGTCGAGGGCTTCCGCAGTGAGTGGCCGACGCGGACCTTCGAGGTCGTCCAGGGCGCCAAGGCCCTGGCCGAGGGTGTCGTGCTCGACGTGCGCGCCGAGGTGGAGGCACAGCTCGAGCGCGTACGGGCGGAGCTGGCGCGGGCCACCGAGGAGGTGGAGGTGGCCCGGGACGGCCTGTCCAGCGGCACTGACCGGCTCTCGCGGGCGGGCAAGGTGCTGGTGGGCTACCTCGAGGAACGCGACCGGCTGCTCGAGGCCGAGCGGGACCGGGTGCTGCACGAGGTGCTGGACTCGTTCGCGGCCGGGCTCTCGTCGAAGGAACGCACCGCGCTGGCCGGGCGGGTCACCGACGCCGTCGCCCGACGGCGAGACGCTCGTGACGCCGAGCGCTACCGCACCGCCGTCGGTGAGCCCACGCCACCGGTCGTGGACGTTCCGGACGAGGTCCGGCGGATGGTGCCGGAGGACGCTGCGGCTGCGGCGGCACGGCGCGAGGCGGCGTCCCGTCGTGAGGAGGCGGCGCGTCCGGTGGACCCGCCGTCGACCGCCCGCGGGTCGCTCGCGCAGCCGGTCGCACCGGCCAAGCGGCCCGCCAAGGCGGTGACCGCAGCGCCGAGGACGGC
>JAHWKB010000319.1 GCA_019348115.1 Actinomycetota bacterium
CGGTCAGCACGAGCCACTGCGCCGCGGCGTTGTCGACGACGTAGGTCCAGTCGCGGACGTTCCGGCCGTCGCCGTACAGCGGGACCTTCTTGCCGTCCATGAGGTTGGTCACGAACAGCGGGATGACCTTCTCGGGGTAGTGGTACGGCCCGAAGTTGTTGGCCGTGCGGGTCACCATGATCGGGTAGTCGTAGGTCACGCGGTAGGCGCGGGCGAGGAGGTCGGCCCCGGCCTTGGACGCCGAGTACGGTGAGTTGGGCTCGAGCGCGTCGCCCTCGACGAACGACGCCGGCTCCGCGATGGAGCCGTACACCTCGTCGGTGGAGATGTGCAGGAAGCGCGGGACCTCGTGGCGTCGGCCCGCCTCGAAGACCATGCCGGCGCCGGTCATGTTGGTGTCCAGGAAGTCGCGTGGTCCCTCGATGGAGCGGTCGACGTGGCTCTCGGCGGCGAAGTTCACGACCGCGTCGTGGCCCTCCATCGCCGCCGAGACGGCCTCGGCGTCGCGGATGTCGCCCTGGACGAACGCGTACCGCTCGTCGTCCTCGTAGTCGCGCAGGTTCGCGGGGTTGCCGGCGTACGTGAGCAGGTCGAAGTTGGTGATCCGGACGTCGTCGGTGTGCTCGAGGACGTAGCGGATGAAGTTCGTGCCGATGAAGCCGGCACCGCCGGTGACGAACACGCGCATGGAGGGTCGCTCCTCGAGGACTCGGGGGTGGGTCGGACGCTACTGCCCGTTCGGCGGGACCCGCCAGGCGGCTAGACGCCCACCTGGCTGTGGTCGCCGAGCATGAACCGGTAGGCCTGGGGCTTGCTGGCTGCGCGTCCGATCTCGACGTCCCGCCCGAGGAGGGACCCCTCGATGCGCGGGATGTCCCGGACGACGCAGCGCTCGAGCACGACCGAGTGCTCGATCTCGGTGCGCTCGATGACGCACTCGGCGGCGATGGACGTGAACGGCCCGACGTAGGTGTCCACCAGACGGGTGTCGCGTCCGATGATCGCCGGCCCCCGGACGGTCGAGTTCACGAGCTCGGCGCCGGCTTCGATCACGACCTGCCCCACCACCTGTGACTGGTCGTCGACCGCGCCCTCGACGCGTGCCTCCAGCGTGCCGAGGACGATGCGGTTGGCCTCGAGGAGCTCGTCCTTCTTCCCCGTGTCGAGCCACCAACCGGTGACCTTCGAGGAGCGGACGCTCCCGCCGTCGTCGATGAGCCGCTGGATCGCGTCGGTGATCTCGAGCTCGCCACGGCCCGACGGCTCGATGCGGCGAGACGCCTCGATGATCTTCGACGTGAACAGGTAGACGCCGACGAGCGCGAGGTTGGAGGGCGGGTCCTTCGGCTTCTCGACGAGGCGGACGATGTTGTCGTCCGCGTCGAGCTCGGCCACGCCGAACCGCTCCGGATCGGCCACGGGCTTCAACAGGATCTGCGCGTCCGGGTGGTGCTCCTGGAAGGACTGGACGAGCTCGGTGATGCCGCCCTCGATGAGGTTGTCGCCGAGGAACATCACGAAGTCGTCGTCGCCGAGGAAGTCCGCACCGGTGAGGACGGCGTGGGCCAGCCCGAGCGGCTCCGGCTGCGGGATGTAGGTCGCCCTGATCCCGAGCTCGGACCCGTCGCCGATGGCCGCCTCGATCTCGGCGGCCGTGTCCCCGACGATGATGCCGATGTCGGTGATGCCGGCGTCACGGATCTGCTCGAGCCCGTAGAACAGGATGGGCTTGTTCGCCACCGGCACGAGCTGCTTGGCGCTCGTGTGGGTGATGGGACGCAGCCGGGTCCCGGCTCCGCCGGCGAGCACGAGCGCCTTCATCCGTTCCTCCTCGTCGTGGTGCGTGGTACGCGGGTCCCGGTCCGGGCTCCCGCTCGAGGTGGGACCGTAGGGCGACGGTCAGGCGGTCGCGTCATCGCCGACGGCGACCACGACCTGCGCCCCTTCGGGTCCCTCCACCCCCACCGGCAGCGACTGGACGGGAGCACCGAGCATGGCGCCGACCCATCCCGCCTGATCCTCGAACCCCGGCACCACGTAGACGCGGGTCGTGGCGCCGGCGTCGACGTCGCCCGGCCCTGCGCCCGCGGCGTCGAACCCACCGTACGCCAGGGTGTTCGCGACGATCTCGGCGCCCTCGGGCCGACCGCCGGTCCAGATCGCCACCGAGGTCTCGGACCGCTCCTCCTTGGAGCCGCGCGGCGCCAGCACCTCGCCGTCGCGGATCGCGGCGAACAGCGCCTCCGCCCCCGGGCGGTAGGCGATGACGTAGCTCTTGCCGCCGATCGTGCGCGTGTACCCGGGGACCACCACCATCGGCACGTCGCCCGCCGCGAGGCCGCGCAGCTCCTCCGCCAGCGTCCGCATCGTGGTCGGTCCCAGGCCGCTGTCGGTCGTGACGTTGTCCGCCACCCGCTCGACGACGGCGAAGAGCTTCGGGAGGTCGACGAGCGTCCGGCTCGAGACCATCTCCTTCAGCATCGCCTTCAGGAAGATCTGCTGGCGCTCGATGCGCTCGAAGTCGCCCCGCGCGCCCCGGCGCGACCGGATGTAGGACAGCGACTCCTCGGGACCCATGTCGTGGCAGCCGGCCTCGAAGGCCGCCCCGGACTTGCGGTCGCGCAGCGGCTCGTCGAGGCAGATCTCGACGGTCCCCAGCGTCTCGACCACGCTGAGGAACCCGAGGATCGAGACCTCCGCGTAGTGGTGGATGGGGATGCCGAAGTTCGCGGCGAGGACGTCGACCACGTGGTCGGGCCCCTCGAGGAAGGTCTCGGTCAGCTTGTGCGCGTCGCCGTCCTCGTCGAGCACGCGCAGGTCGCGCGGGAAGCTCACGAGGCTGACGCC
>JAHWKB010000320.1 GCA_019348115.1 Actinomycetota bacterium
CTGATGCGCTGGTTCGAGCCGAACGCCGTCGTGTCGCTGATCGAGGAGCACCGGCTCGAGCAGGCGACGCTGGTCCCGACGATGCTGAAGCTGCTCCTCACGCTCCCCCTCGAGGAGCACGACCTCTCGACCCTGAAGCGCGTCGTGTGCGGCTCCGCCCCGCTCCCCGCCGAGACGCGCCAGGCGTTCGAGGCGCGCGTGCCCTCGGTGACCGTGTGCGAGGGCTACGGGCTCACCGAGACGACGGGCGCGGCGACCTCCGACCGGATGACGCGCCGGCGGACCGGCACCGTCGGCCAGGCGCTGCCGGGCATGGAGCTGCGCATCGTGGACGACGCCGGCGACGACGTCCCGCCGGGGGAGCCGGGGGAGGTGCTCGTCGGCGGCCGCTCGGTCTCCCCCGGCTACTGGGACGCGGACGACGCGACCAGCGCGACCTTCTTCGACGACCCGGACGGCCGCGAGGGCGTCCGCTGGTGCCGCACCGGCGACATCGGGAGCCTCGACGGGGACGGCTACCTCACGATCCTCGACCGCAAGAAGGACCTCATCATCCGCGGCGGGTTCAACATCTACCCGCGCGACGTCGAGGACGCGCTCCACGAGCACCCGGCGGTCGCGACCGCCGGCGTCGTCGGCCGCCCCGACGACACCTACGGCGAGGAGATCGTCGCGTTCGTGACGCCCCAGCCCGGCGCCGAGGTGGACCCGGAGGAGGTCAAGGCGTGGGCGCGCGAGCGACTCGGACCGAAGTCGTACCCGCGCGAGGTCAAGGTCATCGAGGCGCTCCCGCTCACCCCGGTGATGAAGATCGACCGCAAGCAGCTCCGCACCCTGCTCTGATCCTCAGGTGAGGATGGCGGCCATGAGCCAGACGAGGATCATCGAGATGCCGGCGGCGATCTCGACGAGCACGCCGATGCCGAACCGCTTGAGCGCGACGATCGTGTTCGCGCGGGCGGCCTCCGCGTCGCCGGTGCGCTGCTGCTCGGCGAGGTAGAGCGCCACCACCCCGCCGATCGCGAAGCCGACGACGGGGATGACGAAGAACCCCACGGTCGCTCCGCCGGCGGCCCACAGCAGCGACCGGCGTGACGCGGTCTGGCCGGTGCGCCGGGAGGGCAGCACGTACTTCGCCGCGATCCCTCCGAGCATCAGGACCGTGACGGTCGCCATCGTCAGCGTCGCCGTCCGCGACCACCCGACCGTGAGGAAGCTCGCGAGCGCCGCGCCCCAGATCAGCGGCAGCCCGGGCAGGAGCGGCAGGACGGTGCCGACGAGCCCCAGCACCATGGCGACGAGCGTGAGCGCCACCACCACTGCGTCCACGTCCGCCCTCCTCGCCGGCGCCGGCCGGTCGGACGCATCCTCGCACGGCGCCGGGCCCCGGGACGCCACACCCTGGACGGGTGACCATCGATCCCGTCCTCAGCGCCGTCACGCTCGTCGCCGTCGCGGCGGGCGCGATCGTCGTGCACATCGTGTTCTGGCGTGCCGTGTTCCGCTTCGGGTGGCGCAGCGACACCGCGAGGACGCTCCAGCACGAGCTGCGCTGGCCGGCGCGCTGGCTGACCGCCACCGTCGCGGTGCTCGCGACGCTCCCCGTCACCGACCTCTCGCCCGAGGCGACGGCGCGCGCCGTCCACCTCGCCATCATCGCCTCCATCGTCGCGGCCGCATGGCTGGCCCTGCGTGCCATCCGCGTGGGGACCGAGTCCGCGCTCGGCCGGCTCGACCTCGCCACCCGCGACAACCTCCTGGCCCGACGACGCCTGACGCAGATGACGCTCCTGCGTCGGCTGTCGTCGGTGGGCGTCGCCCTGTTCGCTGGGGCAGCGATCCTCCTGACCTTCCCCGCGGCCCGGTCCATCGGGGCGAGCCTGCTCGCCTCGGCCGGACTCGCCGGTCTGATCGCCGGTCTCGCGGCCCGGAGCACGCTGGGCAACATGATCGCCGGCCTGCAGATCGCCTTCGCCGAGCCGATCCGTCTCGACGACGTCGTCGTGGTCGAGGGCGAGTGGGGCAACGTCGAGGAGATCACGCTGACCTACGTCGTGGTCCGGCTGTGGGACAAGCGCCGCCTCATCCTCCCCACGACCTACTTCGTCGAGACGCCGTTCCAGAACTGGACGCGCTCGCACGCGCAGGTGCTCGGCTCGGTCACCTTCCACCTCGACCACCGCGCGCCGGTCGAGGCGATGCGTCAGGAGCTCCTCCGCTGTCTCGAGACGAACCCGCGCTGGGACGGCGACGTGTGGGTGCTGCAGGTCATCGACACCACGGACACCACGATGACCGTGCGGGCGCTCGTGACCGCCGAGGACGCGCCCACCGTGTGGGACCTCCGCTGCGACGTCCGCGAGCACCTCATCGCCTGGCTCGTGGAGCACCACCCGGAGGCGCTCCCGACGCGCCGGGTCGACGTCGCCGGCGACCAGCTCCGGGGTCAGGAGCGCGTGATCGACATCTCCTCCGCGTCGACGTAGAGCGCCGCGTTGTAGCGGTAGACCTCGACGTTCGGCCGCGGCGACGGCGGGACCTCGCGCCCCTCGAGCACCTTCGCCGGCACGCCGACGACCAGGCTGTCCGGCGGCACCTGGGTGCCCTCGGTGACGACCGCGCCCGCCCCCACCACCGAGCGCGCCCCGATGACGGCACCGTTCATCACCACGGCACCCATGCCGACGAGCACGTCGTCCTCGACGGTGCAGCCGTGGAGGACGACCCGGTGGCCGACGGTGACGCGCTGGCCGACGACGGTCGGGAACCCGGGGTCGGCGTGCACGACCGACAGGTCCTGGATGTTGGTGTCCTCGCCGATCGAGACCGTCTCGTACTCGGAGCGCA
>JAHWKB010000321.1 GCA_019348115.1 Actinomycetota bacterium
ACCGCGGAGCCCGGTGCGTCAACCCTCTCGAGAAGGTGCCCGTCGTGTCCACGCCTCCCATCCTCCCCGAGCGTGACCGTCCCTGGATGATGCGGACGTACTCCGGCCACTCGTCGGCTGCCGCGTCGAACGAGCTCTACCGGACCAACCTCGCACGCGGGCAGACCGGCCTGTCCGTCGCCTTCGACCTCCCGACGCAGACGGGCTACGACAGCGACCACGTCCTGGCGCAGGGCGAGGTCGGCAAGGTGGGCGTCCCGATCACCTCGATCGACGACATGCGCACGCTCTTCGACGACATCCCGCTCGAGAAGATGAACACGTCGATGACCATCAACGCGACGGCGATGTGGCTCCTCGCCCTCTACGTCGCGGTCGCCGAGGAGCAGGGCGCCGACACCACCCAGCTCAAGGGCACGACCCAGAACGACATCATCAAGGAGTACCTCTCGCGCGGGACCTACGCCTTCCCGCCGGAGCCCTCGATGCGGCTCACGACCGACATCGTGGCCCACACGGTGAAGCACATCCCGAGCTGGAACCCGCTCAACATCTGCAGCTACCACCTGCAGGAGGCGGGAGCGACGCCGGTCCAGGAGCTGGCCTACGCGCTGGCGAACGCCATCGCCGTCCTCGACGCGGTGAAGGAGCGCGGCCAGGTCGCCGAGGAGGACTTCCCCGCGGTGGTGGGGCGCATCTCGTTCTTCGTGAACGCCGGCATCCGGTTCGTCGAGGAGGTCGCCAAGATGCGCGCCTTCGTCGAGCTGTGGGACCGCATCACGCAGGAGCGCTACGGCATCGAGGACCCGAAGATGCGCCGGTTCCGCTACGGCGTGCAGGTGAACTCGCTGGGGCTCACCGAGCAGCAGCCGGAGAACAACATCGCCCGCATCCTCATCGAGATGCTCGGCGTGACGCTGTCCCGCGACGCCCGCGCCCGGGCCATCCAGCTGCCGGCCTGGAACGAGGCGCTGGGTCTCCCCCGGCCGTGGGACCAGCAGCTGTCCCTGCGGATGCAGCAGATCCTCGCGGTCGAGACCGACCTCCTCGAGTACGGCGACCTGTTCGACGGCTCGCGCGTCATGGACGCCAAGGTCGCCGAGCTCGTCGAGGGAGCCCAGGCCGAGCTCGACCACGTCCTCGAGCTCGGCGGTGCCAACGAGGCCGTCGACTACATGAAGGGCGAGCTCGTCGCGTCCAACGCCAAGCGCATCCGCGACATCGAGTCCGGTGCGCAGCGCATCATCGGCGTCAACGCCTACCAGGAGGCCGCCCCGTCGCCGCTCGTCGACGAGGAGGGCGGGATCCTCAAGGTCGACGACCAGGCCGAGGCCGACCAGATCGAGCGGCTCGAGCGGTTCCGGAAGGAGCGCGACGACGCAGCCGTCCGGAGGACCCTCGACGAGCTGAAGCGCGCCGCCGGCACGGACGAGAACCTCATGGAGGCGTCGATCGCGTGCGCGCGCGCCGGCGTCACCACCGGCGAGTGGGCCGAGGCCCTGCGCGAGATCTTCGGCGAGTACCGCGGCCCGACCGGGGTGTCGGACCGCGCGCTCGCCGGCGGCTCGACCCTCGCGACCACGCTCCAGGACGGGCGCGAGCGGGTGAAGGCCGTCGAGGAGCGCCTCGGTCGCCGGCTCCGCATCCTCGTCGGCAAGCCCGGCCTCGACGGACACAGCAACGGCGCCGAGCAGGTCGCCATCCGCGCCCGCGACCTCGGCATGGAGGTCATCTACGAGGGCATCCGCCTCACGCCCGACCAGATCGTGCGCGCGGCGGTCGACGAGGACGTCCACGTCGTGGGGCTGTCGATCCTGTCCGGCTCGCACATGAAGCTCGTCCCCCAGGTCGTCGAGAAGCTCCGCGCCGAGGGCCACGACGTCCCGGTCGTCGCCGGCGGGATCATCCCGAAGGACGACGCCGATGCGCTGCGGGCGGCCGGTGTCGCGGCCGTCTTCACGCCGAAGGACTACGAGCTCACGAGCGTGCTCGTCGAGGTCGCCGAGATGGCCGCCGCCCGGCTCCAGCCGGCCTGATCTCCCCCGACGACGCCCCGCCGGAAGCCGGCGGGGCGGCGTCGTGTGGCGGTCGGCCGTCAGCTGGCGCGGAGCGGCACGTCGTCGTGCAGGATCGCGTCCGGCACCTCCGGGAGGAGGGAGCGGGTCGCGTGGGGACCGGTGAAGACCGTGATCCGGCCGTCGGTCCCGCCGAAGCTCGCGTGGTGCGGGCTACGGGTGGAGATCTCGAGCACGAGCGACTGGCCCGCCGGCACCTGGTGCGCCATCGTGAAGCAGGTCGGGTACGTGCGCATGCGCTCGCCCGGCACCACCGGTGCGACGTCGTGGACGCCGAAGCGCAGCTGCGGCTGGATCGCGCAGTAGTTCATCGGCTGCCGGTCGCCCTCCGCGTCCACCCGGTAGAGCGTGGCGACGAGGTGGGTGATCTGACCGGTGGTGAGGGAGACGTCGAGCGCCATGCGCGGCAGCCCCACGAAGACCGTGTCCTCCGTGAGCGGGTCCGAGGTGAAGGTGACCTTGCCGTTCGCGGCGTGGGCGAGCAACGCGTTGGCGCCGTTGGAGAACGAGGCCGAGCCGCTCTCGGTCGGGCGCTCGCCGACGAGCAGCTCGCCGGTCGTGGCGTCGGGCCAGATCCCGACCCGGTCCGCGCCGGGGTGACGCCACGCGTCGGCGACGTACACCTCACGACCCCACTCCTCGGACTCGGGGTCGAGCACCTTGTTCAGCGCGACGGCCTCGTCGCCGTTCAGGAACGCCTCGACCGCGGGGCCGGTCTCGACGTCCATGCCCTTGAGGTGGAAGTCGAACCACGCGTGGAGCGCAC
>JAHWKB010000095.1 GCA_019348115.1 Actinomycetota bacterium
GCCGGTCGTGCGCTCCCGGTGTTGAGCAGCGGCGGAGCCGACCTCACCATCGGGTCGAGCAGCGGCGGAGCCGACCTCACCATCGGGTTGAGCAGCGGCGGAGCCGACCTCACCATCGGGTCGAGCAGCGGCGGAGCCGACCTCCCGAACGAGCTGTGACGGTCGTCGCAGGTGCGGCGGCCGTCCCGGCGGCGCCGCTGCTGCTGCCCCAGGTCTCACCGGGCGTGCCGGCGGCCGACGCCGAGGCGGTCGCGCGTCTGCGCGACGCCGTCGCGGCGACGGTGGATGCGCTCCCGGACGCGGACGTCGTCGTGCTCATCGGCTCGGGTCCGCGCGGGTTCCGCGAGCGGGCACGCTCGAGCCTCCGACCCCTCGGGATCGTGGCCGACGACGTCGTGCTGCCGGTCGACGCCGAGCTCCTCACCCACGCGACCCGCATCACGCAGTACCCGGTCCTCATCGGCGGCGGCCTCGCGGTCGACAACGCCGTCCTCGCGCGTCTGGCCCACCGACGCTACGGCGACATCCCCGTCCTCCCCGTGAGCGTCGCGCCCGAGACCGACGGGCAGGTGCTCGTCAACATCGGCGCCGGCCTCGTCGAGGCTCTGCGCGACACCCACCGCGCCGGTGCCGTGCTCGCCACGAGCGACCTGTCCGCCGGCCTGGGCCGCACCAGCCCGCGCTACGACGTCGCCGGTGCCGCGGCCTGGGACCAGCTCGTGCTCCGCGCGGTGGGAAGTGGCGACGTCGACGCCCTGGCCGCGCTGGGTCCCGCCGAGGCGGCGCGCGTGCACGGCCGCGGGTGGGGCCCGCTCACCGTCCTCGGTGGCCTCGCCGCCGCCGCCCGTCTGCACCCGGTGGAGGAGCCCGGCTACGACGTCGTGCGCGGCGTCGGACGGCTGTGGCTCCGGCTCGGACACACCGGCTCCCCGGACGTCGGTGGCGTGTTCCGCCGCGACGGGACCGCCCCGCTGACCCTCCCGCGCGGGACGGAGCGCTGAACGTGGCGTCCGCCACCTCGCCCGTCCTCGCGCTGGTGGGGCCGACCGCGTCGGGCAAGACCGGGCTCGCGCTCGGGGTCGCGGGTTCCCGACCGGGTCCGGTCGAGCTGGTCGCGGTCGACGCGTTCACCGTCTACCGCGGCATGGACATCGGGACCGCCAAGCCGACGCCGGCCGAGCGCGGGGACGTCCCCCACCACCTCGTCGACGTCCTCGACCCGGACGAGGACGTCTCGGTGGCGTGGTTCCAGACGCAGGCACGCGCCGTCGTCGACGAGGTCCTCGGACGCGGCGCGACGCCGCTCCTCGTCGGCGGCTCCGGGCTCTACTTCCGCGCCGTCGTCGACGACCTCCGCTTCCCGCCGACCGACCCGGACGTCCGCGCCGGCCTCGAGGAGCGCTGGGCCGATCGGCCGCGCGCCGCCTGGGCGCACCTCGAGGAGCGCGACCCCGACGCCGCCGCACGCATCGACCCCGGCAACCTCCGCCGGACCGTCCGGGCGCTCGAGGTCCTCGAGCTGACCGGTGAGCGCTTCTCGAGCTTCCGCGCGAGCTGGGACACCTACGCGTCGTCCCGCTACCCGGGCCTGGACGTCGCCTACCTCGAGCCGCCGACGGCCGAGCTGCGGGCGGCGATCCGTGACCGGAGCCGGCGCATGGTCGCCGCGGGCCTCCTCGACGAGGCGCGGGACCTGCGGGCGCGGTTCGGGGCGCTGTCGTCGACGGCGCGACAGGCGATCGGCTACCAGGAGGCCCTCGCGGTCCTCGACGGTGACCTCGCTGAGGACGACCTCGCCGGTGCCGTCGCCGACCGGACGTGGGCCTACGCACGCCGCCAGCGCTCGTGGTTCCGGCGCGACCCCCGCTGCACCCCGACGTCCCCGGCCGAGGTCCTCACCCGCTGGACCTGACCGGGTGGGGCGGGGGGTCGCGTCAGGCGGCGGCGTTGCGGAGGGTCGCGACGGAGGCGTCGGAGACGGCGGCGGTCCCCCCGAAGACGAGCACCCGTCGGATGGTCGCGCGGTGACGGCGGAGGAAGTCCACCGTCGCGGCGGACCGGCGGGCGTCCACGCCGTCGACGAGCAGCGTGACGCCACCGGACGGGGCGCCCCACTCGCCGGCGACCGCGACCGCGCCGGCGGACAGCGCGTCGGCGAACCCGCGGCCGGTCGCGACGTAGACGGTCTCGAGGTCGGCCCCGCGGCGGACGGCGAGGTCGGCGACGGCAGCGCTCGTGGCGTAGCGGTCCGGTCCCGCGATCCGCGTGGGGGAGGGGAGCGAGCCGAACACGCCGGCGCTCACGACGCCCTCGCCGCCGACCACGACGGTGCGGTCCACGCCGAGCTCGCGGAGCGCGGCACGGGTCGCCGCCGGCACGCGGTCCCGGTCGACGAGGAGGATCGGAGCGTTCGCCGCCGCGGCGACCGGAGCGGTCGACAGCGCGTCGGCGAAGCTCCGCCCCGAGGCGATGAACGCCTCGTCGGCGCCGGCACCCAGCTCGCGGGCGACCGCGGCCGCCGTGGCGTAGCGGTCCGGACCGGCAACGCGCGAGACGGTGAGGCCCCCGCCCTCGAGTGCGGCGACGACGCCGTCGCTCACGGCCCCGGAGCCACCCACGACGATCGCCTCCACGGCTCCGAGCCGGTCGAGCTCGCGCGTGACCGCCGGCGTCAGCTCCTCACCGACGAGCAGGACGGGGGCGTCGTGCGCCGCGGCCAGCGGCACGGCCGCGAGCGCGTCGGGGAAGTCGCCGGCGGTCGCCACCACGACCGTACGGGTCACGCCGAAGGTGCGCTGGGACGCGCGGGCGGCGGTCTCGACGCGGTCGGCGCCGGCGACGCGGTCGGCCGCACCGGGCAGGTCACACGTGTTGGCCCGCTCGTGCGGCGTGGCGGCCGGGTCGAAGGGGATGAACCCGCTCGGCGGGGCGCTGCGGCCCTCGGTCACCCACGCGTCGAGCGCGTCGATCGAGGCCCAGAAGCAGGGCAGGATCGGTCGGAACGACGCGGGGGAGCTGTCGGCGGCGGTGTCGACGTGGGTGCCGCGCTCGACCACGTAGTAGCGGAAGTCGTCGCCGTGCCCGGCGTCGCGGACGAGGTCGGCGTAGACGTCGGCGTTGCCGGCGATCGGGAGCAGCGCGTCGAGGGTCCCGTGGAGGGTGATGAACGGCAGCCCCGACGTGTCGCCGGTGTTCGAGAGCTCCCCGACGCGATCGTGCACGAACGCGGGTCGCGCGTGGTAGTCGTAGGAGTGGTCGGGGTCGCCCGGTGGGATCACGAGCCGCGCCGCTGCGACGTAGTCCGTGTACTCCGGATCGACGACGGGTCGGTAGGTGCTCTGCACCGCGCCCCAGTAGATCGAGTAGTGGTTGTCCCAGATCGGCTCGGAGTCCGGCGGGAGCAGGCCCTCGTGCACGATCGCCCGGTACGCCTCCTCGCTGCCGGAGCTGCGGTAGTCGGGGTAGTGCTCGACGAGCGGCGGGATGTAGGTGTAGAGGTTGGGGCCGTCCTCGGTGAACAGCGTCCCCTCCCAGTCGACCCCGCCGTCGAAGAGCTCCGGGTAGCGCTCGACCGCGAGCCGCGTCTGGTAGCCGGCGTTGGAGATGCCGGCGACGTAGGTGAGCTCGGCCTCCCGGTCGTGGATCGACCGCAACGCGCCCTGGCCGGCGAGGGCCGCCTGCTGCATCATCGGTGCCCACTGCGCGATGGCCGCGTTGGGGATCCACGCGGTGCGTGAGCCGCCGGTCTCGTCGTCGCCGGCCCGGAAGAAGTTCAGCCCCGTGTTGCCCTTGTCCTGCGTGACGTAGGCCCAGCCCTTCAGGAGCACGTAGTCGGACAGGATGATGTCGCTGGCGAACTGGGTCCGGATGCCGGGCGTGCCGCCGACCATCAGGTGCGTGCCGTCCCAGGCGTGCGGGATGCGGATCAGGAACTGGCCGTTGCGGCGGTGCCCGTCGGGGCACGAGGGGATGAAGCGGTTGTGCTCGACCTCCCAGTGCGAGCAGCTGTCGCCCTCGAACCAGCCTTCGATCTGGACGCCCGGGACCGGCTGGTCGCTGTACGCGGTCTGCTTGGACGTGAGCGCGGAGTTGCCGCGGTTGCCGGAGCCTCCCCAGCCGTAGGTCGTCTGGTCGATGCGTGGGTTGCCGAGCGTCGTGAGGTCGTCGAGACACGTCACCTGCACGAACGCCGCCCCGGGGATGGCGAGATCCTCCGCAGGGGGACACGGCTCCTGCGCTCCCGCCGGCGCCCCGGCCGGCGCGCCCAGCACCGGCACCAGCCCGGCGACGAGGCCGAGCACCACGATCACCATCGTCCGCCGCATCCGACCGCTCCCGTCCTGCCCGGTCCCGACTGGTCCCGCCGGGTACGCGGATGATGCCGGGTCGCGGCGCGGAGGGGAGGAGTTCCCCGCACCGGGCCGGGCCGCCTGCCCCACCACCGTGCGGCAGTACGCTCGCCGGTGATGGACTTCACCAAGGCGCACGGCACCGGCAACGACTTCGTCGTCCTCGCGGATCTGGACGACGAGCTCGACCTGAGCGCGGACGTGGTCCGGGCCCTGTGCGACCGTCGGTTCGGCGTCGGCGGGGACGGCATCCTGCGGCTCGGTCGCCCCTCCGGCGACGCGCACGTGTTCATGGACTACCGCAACGCCGACGGCACGATCGTCGAGATGTGCGGCAACGGTGTCCGGGTCGTCGCCAAGCACGCGGTCGACCACGGCCTCGTGACGCCGGACGGGGACACGGTCATCGTCGGGACGCGCGCCGGTGACAAGCCCGTCACGGTGCACCGGGGCGCGGACGGTCGTGTCGAGTCGGTCACGGTCGACATGGGCCCGCCGATCCTCGACCCGGCGGAGGTGCCGTTCCTCGCCGAGGAGCCCGGCGCCGTCTCCGAGCCGTTCACCATCGGGGACACCACCCTGGAGGTCTCCGCGGTGTCCATGGGCAACCCCCACGCGGTCACCGTGGTCGACGACGTGACGGCCGCCCCGGTCCGCACGCTCGGGCCGGAGGTCGAGGCGGACGGTCGCTTCCCCGCGCGCACCAACGTCGAGTTCGCCGAGGTGGTGAGCGAGCGCGAGATCCGGCTCCGCGTCTGGGAGCGCGGCGTCGGCGAGACCGCCGCCTGCGGCACCGGCGCCTGCGCGACGGTCGTAGCCCTCCAGCGCCGCGGCCTCGTCGGCACGGACGTCGTCGACGTCCATCTGCCCGGCGGGGTGCTGACCGTCCGCTACGACCCCGACACCCATCCTTCCGTCCACATGACCGGACCCGCCGTCGAGGTGGGCTCCGGCACGCTCGACGACGCGTGGCTCGCCGCCGCACGCGCGGGCCGGATCCCCCCGACCGCGGACCGAGAGGCATCCCGCTGACCGACGACCACGCAGGACCCGACCGGGACGCCCCGGGTGTCGAGACCGACGACCAGGGGCACCCCTCCGTCGGCGACGAGTGGCACCCCGACGACGCCTACTTCGCCAAGCGCTACGACGGCATCGACCTCGACCCGCCCGCGTTCTCGGACGACCTCGCGGCCGGGAGCGAGGGTGAGCTCACCCGTGCCGAGGAGCGCCGTCGCCGACGTGAGGTCATCGACGAGGGCGCCCCGCGCGAGGGCGTCGACATCATCCGGCAGGTCGAGCGCGCCGTGCTCGTGGGCGTGCAGCTCCCGGGCCGGACGCTCGCCGAGGTCGAGGCGAGCCTCGACGAGCTCGAGGCGCTCCTCGACACGGCCGGCGGCGAGGTCGCCGAGCGCATCATCCAGCGCCGGGAGGCACCGGACGCGGCGACCTACATCGGCCGTGGCAAGGTCGCCGAGCTCCGCGACATCGCGGTGGAGGTGCACGCGGACGCGGTCGTGTTCGACGACGAGCTCGCGCCGGCGCAGCAGCGCACGCTCGAGGAGGGCATCCGCCAGAAGGTGCTCGACCGCACGATCGTGATCCTCGACATCTTCGCCCAGCACGCCACGAGCCGCGAGGGCAAGGCCCAGGTCGAGCTCGCCCAGCTCGGCTACCTGCTGCCGCGCCTCCGCGGCTGGGGTCAGGCGCTCTCCCGCCAGGCCGGTGGGCAGGCCGCCGGCGGTGTCGGCATCGGCGGTCGCGGGCCGGGCGAGACCCAGCTCGAGGTCGACCGCCGGCGCATCATGCGCCGCATCAGCAAGCTCAAGGCCGACCTCAAGGACTTCGAGCGCGTCCGTCGCACCAAGGCACTGGAGCGCGAGCGCAACCGCGTCCCCACCGCGGCGCTCGTCGGCTACACGAACGCCGGCAAGAGCTCGCTCCTCAACCGCCTGACCGGCGCGTCGGTGCTCGTCGAGGACCGGCTGTTCGCGACGCTCGACGCGACCGTGCGCCGCCTCGACGCCGGTGACGGCCGCGACGTCGTGCTCACCGACACCGTGGGGTTCGTCCGCAAGCTCCCGCACGGGCTCGTGGAGGCGTTCAAGTCCACCCTGGAGGAGTCGACCCGCGCGGACCTGCTGCTCCACGTCGTCGACGCGAGCCACCCCGAGGCCGAGGCGCAGATCGTCGCGGTACGCGAGGTGCTCGAGGAGATCGGCGCCGACCGCCTCCCCGAGCAGATCGTGCTCAACAAGATCGACCGCGCCGACCCCGACGACCTCGCGGCGCTCGCCCGCCGCGTCGAGAACGAGACGGGGACGTCACCGATCCTCGTCTCGGCGGTCACGGGCGCCGGCATCGAGGAGCTGACCGCCCGGATCATGCAGCGTCTCCCCGGACGGCGCCTGAAGGTCCGGGCCACGATCCCGTTCTCGCGCCACGACCTCGTCGCGGCCGCGCACGAGCGGGGCGAGGTCCACCTCGAGGAGCACTCGGGCGAGGGCACCACGCTCGTCGCGACCGTCGACGAGGAGGTCGCGATCGACATGCGACCGTGGCTCGAGGACGACCCGTTCGCGGTCGAGCCCGAGCCGTGGGAGCAGCGCTAGCGGCGCGTCGGGTCGGGTCAGCGGATCGAGCGGAGGACCGTCACGACCTTGCCCATGATCCGTGCGTCGGCGTCCTCGCCGACCTGGATCGGCTCGTAGGCGGCGTTGGCCGGGTCGAGGAAGACCTCGCCGGCGCGGGTGCGGCGGAAGAACTTCACCGTCGCCTCGCCGTCGACGAGCGCGGCGCACATCTCGCCCTGCTCGACCGTGGGCTGCTCGCGGATGACGACGAGGTCGCCCGGGAAGACGCCCGCCTCGATCATCGACTCGCCGCGCACCTTGAGCATGAACAGCGTGCCGTCGCCGACGAGGTCGCGGGGGAGCGGGTAGACGACGTCGACGCGCTCCTCGGCGATGATCGGGGCGCCGGCGGCGATGTCGCCGACGAGCGGGATGTTGCGGGTCTGCTCGGGCCGGAGCTCGAGGTCGGTCTCGAGGTCGCGGGAGACCTCGAGCGCACGCGGCTTGGTGTGGTCGCGGCGGAGGAAGCCCTTCTCCTCGAGCGTCGCGAGCTGCGCGTGCACCGACGAGGTGGACTTGAGGCCGACGGCGTTGCAGATCTCGCGCACCGACGGCGGGTAGCCGTGGTCGTCGACGTGCGACGAGATCATCTCGAGGATGGCGCGCTGCCGGTCGGAGAGGTCGCCGGTCGTGGACCGGACCTCCAGCGTCGCCCCCGGGGTGCCCTCGTCGCTCAGCTCGGGCTCGGTGCCGCGCGGTGCCACCTTCGTCTCCTCGTCCGCCGAACGGGTGTTCGCCGTGGACCGTAACAGCCGCGGGGGCCGGTGACAAACACCTGTTCGAGGAACGGCTTGACGGGCGAACACCCGTTCGGTTGACTGGCAGCGAACACCCGTTCGGTCCGGAGCCGTGTCACATCCCCTCCGTACGGTCCGGGGACACCGAGCACGAGAGGCGAGAAGATGGCAGCAGCGACCGCGATCCGGCACGAGGCCGAGCGCACCCGCGAGGATGCGGCGGCGGCTCCGGCCCGCCCGCAGCTCACCGTGGTGACCGGCGGGGGCGGCCCGTCCGCCGCGACCTTCCGCCGGCGGCGCATCGTGGTCCTGGCCGGCTTCCTGTCGCTCGTCCTGGGCCTGACGCTGCTGTTCGGCGCCGGCGGCGCCGAGGCCGAGCTCTCCGACCGCGTCGCCGGCCACGAGGTCGTGACCCCCGGGCACACCCTCTGGGACATCGCCGCGGCCACCGCCCCCGCGGGCGTCGACGTCCGCGACCAGCTCGCCGCGATCGTCGAACTGAACGGCTTCAACGGCGGGGACGTCCCGGCGTGGACGGTCGTACTCCTCCCGCATCGGTGACCCCGCCCGGCCGGGGCTACGGTCGGGTGCGACCCGCTCCCGCTCCGATCCCCCCGCCTGGAGTCCCCGCATGACCACCCTCCCCGACGACGTCCGCGAGCTCATCGACGAGCCGAACATCGCCCACTTCGGCGTCAACACCACGGCCGGCCCGCACGTGAGCGCGGTGTGGATCGACCGCGACGGTGACCGCATCCTCGTCAACACGGCCGAGGGCCGGGTCAAGCCGCAGGCGCTGCGCGAGGACCCGCGCGTCGGCATCAGCATCGTCGCGAGCGAGGACGCCTACACCAACGCGGTGATCCAGGGACGCGTCGTGGAGTTCCGCCACGAGGGCGCCCGCGACCACATCGACGCGCTCGCGAAGAAGTACTTCGGCCGGGACACCTACAACGGGCC
>JAHWKB010000322.1 GCA_019348115.1 Actinomycetota bacterium
GCTGCTCGATGTGCTCGGTGATCTCGCTGGAGCCGGCGGCGGCGACGTCGAGGCGCTCGCGGTTGGCGGTGATCTCGTCGTCGAGCGAGCTCGTGTCGAGCTGGACGCCGAGCTGGTCGCCGAGACGCTGCAGCAGCACCTGCGCCGCGAGCGGGTACTCGCCGGCGACGTAGTGCGGCACCCGGGCCCACAGCCCGAGGGTCGTGAGCCCCGCGTCCCGGAGCGCGCTCTCGATCACGACCTGGCACGAGCCCGGCACGATGATGCGCTCGTGGGGACGGCCGATGCGGTCGAGGAGGACCGGGTCCGACGACGTCGAGGTGACGCGCACGGGACGGGTGTGCGGGACGGGCCCGGGCACCGAGCCGAGCCCGATGTAGCGGGTCGCGCCGATGTCGTCCGCGAGCTCGACGAGGTCGGCGCAGATCGCCTGCCACGAGAAGTCCGGCTCGGCGCCCTCGATGAGGACGACCGGGGGACCGGTGGGGGGCTCGACCACGTGGACGTCGACGGCGGGCCAGTCCGGGTCGCCGAGGATGCCATCGTCGATGGCCAGCAGCGGCCGCCGGTCGCGGTAGTCGTACAGCGAGTCGCTGTCGAAGCGGCCCACGTGTCGGCTCGGCCACTGGTCACGCAGCTGCTCCGCCGCGAGCGTCCCGCCGCGTCCGGCATCGGTCCAGCCGTCGAGCGCGACCACGATCACGGGGTCGCGGTCGCCGCGGGGGAGGGGGCCTTCGAGCGAGAGGAGATCCATGCCCGCATCCTACGGGCCACCCCGACCTGTCCGTCCACCACCGCCGGCGGCGGTGGCCGACAGGACGGAGGGGCGGCCGCGGCCGCCCCTCCGGATGAGCAGCGCGGGAGACCTAGAGGTCGCCGGGACGCACCGTGCCGCGCTTGTTGTCGTCGGCGCGCCGTGTGGCCCGCTCCAGCATCGTGTGGATCTCGTCGTTCAGCGCGTCGATCAGCGAGCTGTCGGTGCGCTTCCCGTGGCCCTTCAGCGTCTCCTTGATCTTGCTCTTGGAGAGGAGCATGGGACGGTCGCCGCCGCCCGAGGTCGACTTCTTGGCGGCGCTCTTCTTCGCGCCCTTCTTCGCCGGCGCCTTCTTCGCCGGAGCCTTCTTCGCCGGAGCCTTCTTCGCCGCCGACTTCTTGGCCGGGGCCTTCTTCGCCGCCGACTTCTTGGCCGGGGCCTTCTTCGCGGCCTTCTTCGCAGGTGCCATCCGGACGTGCCTCCCTGAGAGCGATGAGGTACCGCTCGGACGCGGTACGTACAGGGAGACTACGCACGGAGAACGCGAGAACGCGTGATTTCCTGCGAGTCTGCCCACCTGCGAGCCTGTGGAGCGCACCCCCGCCTGCCCGACCGCACCACGTCCTGGGAGCCGCCCGTGCCGAGCGACCCCGCTGCGAGCTTCGCCCCGACGACGGAGGCGGCCCGGTGGCTCGTGGGCACCGAGGGCCTCCAGCGCCTGGCGGACGCGGTCGCGGCGCTCGACGCCGGGGTCGACGAGTTGACGGTCGCCGCCCGACTGCGGCGCGACGGCGTCGAGCCCGAACACGCGAGAACCGTGCTGGATGCTGCCCAGGCGCGGATCCTGGCACGGAGCCGACTGCCGCGTGCGGACGAGCTCGTGCTCACGCGCGCGGCGTGGGAGCAGGCGAGCCATCCCGCCGCGTCCACCGCCCGGGCAGCGCGTGTCGCGGGCGCGAGCGCGGTCACGGATCTCTGCAGCGGCGTCGGTGGGGACGCGCTCGCGATCGCGGCGACGGGTCCCGCCGTGACCGCCGTCGACCGCGACGAGGCACGCCTGACGCTCCTCGCGCACAACGCGACCGTGCTCGGCCTGGCGGTCACGACCGTCGTCGCCGACGTCCTCCGCTATCCGATCGCACCGGGCTCGCTCGTCCACGCCGACCCGGGTCGACGTGCCGCCGGGCGCCGGCTGCGCCGTCTCGGCGAGCTCCTGCCCCCGGTGCCGTCGCTCCTCGCGGCCGCCGCACCCGCGGCCGGCTGCGGGATCGCGCTGTCGCCCGCGGTGGACCTCACCGATCCGGACCTGCCGGCGGACGGCGAGCTCGAGTTCCTCCAGCTGGGGCCACAGCTCGTCGAGTCGAGCCTCTGGCTCGGGGACCTCCGCCGTGGGGGGGCGGTCGCCACCGCGACGCTCCTCGACGAGGACGGCGCCGTACGCCACCGCGTCGACCGGGACGGTCCGCCGGTCGATCTGCCCGTCGGCGCGCTCGGCGCGTTCCTGCTCGAGCCGCACGCCGCCGCGGTCCGTGCCCGCGTCCATGCGGGCCTGGGGGAGGAGCTCGGCGCCCGGCGGGTCGCCCGCACGCGTGCGCTCCTCACGGCCGACGTCGCCCCGGCCACGCCGTGGTTCGACGTGTGGCAGGTCGACGCCGTCCTGCCGCTCCGGGCCAGGACCGTGGCCGCGTGGCTGCGGACCGCCGACGTCGGGCCGATCGAGATCGCGACCCACGGGGTCGACATCGACCCGGCCGCCTGGTGGCGGCGCCTGGGACGGCCCCCGCGCGGACCCGAGGGGACCCGTATCCACCTCGTCCGCCTCGACGACGGCGCGGTGTGCGTCGTCGGCCACCGCGCGGGCTGATCGGTCTGCCGTCCGGACGGGGCACGTTGTTCCGACCGGGACCCGTCGGCGGGTACCGTGGGGGGCATGAGCGACACCCCGATGACCAGCACCCTCCCCGACACCGGCCTGCCGGACCAGCGCCCCTGCACGCGCTGCGACGGCCAGCAGCACCTCGTCGGCGAGTTCGAGGGCATGGGCAAGTACCGCTGCGACACCTGCGAGATGGTCGT
>JAHWKB010000323.1 GCA_019348115.1 Actinomycetota bacterium
GCGCGAGCGGGCGCACGCCGACCCCGTGCCGGGCGTAGGCCTCGACGATCGGCGCGGCGGGGGTGCCGAGCTCCAGCGTGAGGAAGTTCCCGAGGCCGTCGGTGAACGGCACCCCGAGCTCGCGCAGGGCCGCGGCCATCCGCGCCCGGCCCTCGAGCGTCCCCTCGACGGTGCGTCGGAGGTGCTCGGAGTCCTCGAGCGCCGCCAGCGCCGCGGCCTGGGCGGCCGCGTTCACGTTGAAGCGCGTCCGCCAGGCGTCGAGCGACGCGACGAGCTCCGCCGGACCGGTGACGTAGCCGACCCGCAGGCCGGCGAGCGCGTACGCCTTCGAGAAGGTGCGCAGCACGAGCAGGCGCGGGTGCTCGAGGCCGAGCTCCCCGATGGTCGCGAAGCCCTGCTGCCCGACCGCGAACTCGTTGTACGCCTCGTCGACGGCGACCGTGACGTGCTCCGGCACGCCCGCGACGAGGGCGGTCAGCTGCTCGCCGGTGAGGTGCGCACCCGTCGGGTTTCCCGGGTTGTCGACGATCACGAGACGGGTGTCGCCGTCGATGCGCTCGAGCAGCGCGTCGACGTCGCGCGCGTAGCCCTCGTCCTCGAGGGTCGCCGGGCCACCGGTCGGCGCCTCGACGTAGCCGGCGCCGACGTTGCGTGCCCCGAGCCGGTAGACGATGAACGCCCGCTCGTAGGTCAGCACGTCGCCACCCGCGTGGCACTCGTGTGCGATGAGGTCCATCAGCAGCGCCGCGGAGCCGGTGCCGAGGGCGACCTCGTCCCGGGTCCGGCCGAGCCGCTCCGCGAGGGCGTCGCGGAGGGCCACGGACTGGTCGTCCGGGTAGAGGTGGAGGTCGTCGGCGAGCCCACGGACGGCCTCGACCGCCGCGGGCGACGGCCCGAACGGAGCCTCGTTCGACGACAGCCGGACGGCCATCCCCGGCGGCGGGCCGACGGCGGACGAGGAGGCGATGCTCATGCGGTGGCCTTCCGGGCCGGGGGGCCGTCGAGCCCGTCGAGGGACCACGGGTCCTGGAACACGCGCCGGAACTCCGCGGCGAGGACACCGCCCTGGAACCCGTCGATGAAGCGGTGGTCGACCGTGGCCGTGATCGTGAGCTGCGGGCGCACCTCCACGGCGCCGTCGACGACGACGGGGCGCTCGGTGACGGCGCCGATGAGGACGTACAGCGGGACGCGTGCGAACGGGGTGGGCGGGACCCAGGCCTCGTCGAGGCCGAACATCCCGACGGAGGTCACGATCGCCGAGCCGAACGGGAACGGCTCGATGCCGAGCCCCTTCGCCTCCACGCCGAACGACGAGGACAGGAGCCCGACGAACCACAGCAGCGGTCGGAGGAGGAAGGTCGGGAGGAGGCGGACGACGCCCTTGGAGCGCTCCCAGTCGTCGTCCTCGCCGGCGCGGAGGCGCTCCGCCCGCTCGCGCAGGTCGCGGGCGATCTCGGCCACGGATTTCTCGTCGATGCGACGGACCTTCGCCTTGGCGAGGTCGGACCCGTCCGGCATGGACACCAGGAAGGCGAGCGCGACCTCGTCGTGCCGCTCGTAGCGCCCGAGGCGGAGGTAGCCGTTGAGCGACGGCTCCTTCGCGAGCGCCTCGCCGACCGCCTTGCCGACGAGGTGGGTGACGGTGACCTTCTCGCCGGTCGTGTCCTCGACGTGCGCGAGGTACTCGAGCGCGGGGCCGGCGTCGACGGTGACCTTGCCGTAGATGTTGCCCTCGGAGGGCCCCGACCAGCTCGCGATCGCGAGCTTGCGCCGCAGGCTGTTGCCGTCCGCCACCACGTCCTCCGCGTCGTCGGGGGGAGCCTAGAGGTAGAGCCCCGTCGCGTTCTCCACGCGTCGGGTGGACGCCACGGCGTGGACGTCGCGCTCCCGGACGACCAGGTAGGCCTCGTCCTGGACGTCGACCTCGATGGCGTCGTGGGGGAGGTAGAGCACCTCGTCGCCGACCTCGATGTGTCGCACGTTGGGACCGACGCCGATGGCCGAGCCCCACAGGCCCTTGCGGTCGACCGAGCGGGCGGTCGCCGGGATGAGGATGCCGCCCTTCGTGCGACGCTCGGCGTCGTCCGGCGGCGCGATGAGCACGCGGTCGCCGAGGACGGTCACGGCGCGGCGGAGCCCGTCGACGGGGTCGGCGGCCACGTCAGCGCGGGACGACGTAGGTGAGCTCCGCGACGTGCGGCGGCAGGAGCGCATCGGCGACGGCGCCGATGACGCGCACGCCGTCCGGATCGTGCCCCTTCACCTCGGCGTCGCGACCGGGGACGAACCCCGCCCCCTCCATGAGGAGCATGGCCTCGTCGTCGGTCTCGAGCTGCTCGGAGATGCGGACGACCGAGATCGGACCCTCCGGCGCCTCGGTCAGCGGCACGGCGCGCGACTGGTCGGGCAGGTTGGTCGAGCCCGGGATCGGGTTGCCGTGGGGGCAGGTGCCCGGGTCGTCGAGGAGCTCGACCAGCTTCTGCTCGACCTCGTCGGAGATGGCGTGCTCCCACCGGCAGGCCTCGTGGTGGATCTTGGACCACTCCAGCCCGATGACGTCGCGGAGCAGCCGCTCGGCGAGCCGGTGCTTGCGCACCACGCCGGTGGCGAGCTCGCGTCCGGCGCTCGTCAGCGTGATGACGCGGTCGTCGCCGACGACGAGGTAGCCGTCCTCCTCGAGGCGGGAGACCGTCTGCGACACGCTCGGTGCCGACACCCCGAGCCGCTCCACGAGCCGGGCGCGCAGCGGCGTGATGCCCTCCTCCTCGAGACCGAGGACGGTCTCGAGGTACTGCTCGGTGGTGTCGTGGAGCTCGGCCATGCCCT
>JAHWKB010000324.1 GCA_019348115.1 Actinomycetota bacterium
TGCCCTCGAGCTGGTACTCGATGGGGTCCTCGAGCGTGAGGATGTTGCGGACGGGATCGGCGATGATCGACAGCCCCGCGTAGAGCGTCGTGGTCTTGCCGGAGCCGGTGGGCCCGGTGATGACGATGAGCCCCTGGGGGCGCTCGAGGGCGGCCTCGAACATGGCCCGTGCGTCCGGCGAGATGCCGAGGTCCTCGATGTCGAGCCGCTCGGCGCCCTTGCGGAGCAGACGCATCACGATCGTCTCGCCGTACATGGTCGGCATGGTCGAGACGCGGAGGTCGACCTCCTGGCCCTCGACACGGATCATCGCGCGACCGTCCTGGGGACGTCGCCGCTCGGCGATGTCGAGGGACGACATGATCTTCAGCCGCGAGATCAGCGCCGGCCCGATGTGCTTCGGCACCCGCATCGTCTCGCGCAGCATGCCGTCGATGCGGTACCGGACGCGGACGCGGTCGCGTTCGGGCTCGACGTGGACGTCGGAGGTGCGGCTGCGGACGGCGTCGGCGAGGATCGCGTTGGCGAGACGGATGATGGGCTGGTCGTCGCCGCCGGCGGTCACCGCGAGGTCGTCGTCCTCCTCGATGGTCGTGACGTCGCCGTCGCCCATGCCCTCGACCATGTCGAGCGCCGCGGTGTCGGACCCGTAGGTGCGCCGCAGGGCCTCCGTGATGGAGGTCTCGGTGGAGACGACGGCGCGGATGCCGCGGAGGCCGGAGCTGAACTTGATGTCGTCGAGCGCGAACACGTTGGTGGGGTCCGACATGGCGACGACGAGGTTCTGGTCCTCATCGACGTGCAGCGGCAGGACGTGGTGGCGCTCGGCGAGCTGCCGGGGGATGCGCGACAGGGCCTGGGGCTCGGGTCCGACCACCGAGAGGTCGACCGTCTCGAGCCCCAGCTGGGTCGCGAGGGCGTCGGCGATGGACTCCTCGGTCGAGTAGCCGAGACGGATGATGGCGGTGCCGAGACGCTGGCGCACGCCCTCGTGGGTCTGCGCCGCGAGGGCGTCCTCGAGCTCGGACTCCGTGATGGTGCCTGACTCGACCAGGATCTCTCCCAGTCGCCTCCGTCGGCCGCGCGCCACGTGTTCCCCTGTCTGCCGCGGTGCCTTGTCACCGTCGGCCTCCGGACCCCGTCGCTGAAGGTAGCGGGTGGAAGTGGCTAGCCTCCGCCGGTCCGGCGACCCGTTCCCACCCGGTCAGCTCCCCGAAGGTCCTCCGTGCGTCCCCGCCTCCTGCCCGCCCTGCTCCTCGCGGTCCTCGCGTCGGCCTGCCAGCTCTCGCTCGCCACCGACATCGGCGTGGCCGCGGACGGGTCGGGCACGCTCGAGGTGGCCGTCGCCATCGACGACGAGCTCGGCCGGCTCCTGGACGACGCCGGCGTCGACCTGACCCTCGGCCTCGCCGAGGCGGACGCGGCCGCGAGCGACTGGGAGCTCGAGGAGGTCGAGCGCGGGGAGGGGCGCGAGGTGCGCCTCCGGACCACGTTCGACGAGCCGGCGGAGCTCGGGCGTCGCGTCGAGGAGCTCCACGCCGGGCTCAGCGACGCCGACCCGGCGGTCCTGTCCGACATCGAGCTGGAGGTCGACGAGGAGGGCCGGGCGCGCTTCACCGGCGAGGCCGGGCTGCGGCTCCCGACGACGGCCGGCGCCACGGGCGACGGGGTGACCTTCGACGGCGAGGACCTCGCCGAGCTCGTCGAGCGGGAGGGCGGCGCGGCCGCCCGCTACGACCTCCGCCTCACGCTGCCGGGGCGTCCCATCGACCACGACGCCGACGCGCGGCGCGGCCGCACGCTCACGTGGAGCCTCCCGATCGGCGACATGCAGCCCGTGCGGGCGACGTCGGAGCCACCCTCCGACCGCACGTGGCTGCTCGTCGGCGCGACGTTCCTCGTCTCGGCCGTCGCGACCACGGTGCTCGTGGCGGGCACGCGCCGGCGCGGCCGGCGGCTCGCTGCCGAGCGCGCCGAGCGGGTCGGCGGTCAGCCCTAGCCCCCGGACCGCGGTCCGGACCTGGGATCAGACCTCGGTGGGGGTCAGCTCCACGACGGTGCACTCCTCGCGCCACCGCTCGAGCGCGCCCTCGCCGTCGGGGAGGTTCAACCGCACGCCCATGCCGAGCGTCGCCACCCGCTCGAACTCGTCGCTCGAGTTCTCGATCACCCGGACCGCCGCGGGCAGCTCGCCGATGGACGCCTTGATGTCCTTCGACTTCACGTGCATCGTCACGACGTCGCAGTTCTCGAGGTTCGGCAGCTCCTGCTCGTGCCCGCCCTTCACGACGAACACCTTCGGCCCCTGCTGCACGTACCAGGCGGGGCGCGACAGCTGGGAGCCGTCGAGCTGCGGGATCGTGAGCCAGAGGATCGAGCCCTTCTTGAGCGCGGCGTCCGTCGCCTGCGGCAGCACGCCGGCGGAGCGCACCGACTGCGGCGCGTCGATGAACACCGGGATGCGTCCCGCCTCGGCGCCGTTCAGCAGGAACACGAGGGCGTGCTCGCCGGGGGACTCGAGGGAGACGGGATCCCGGATCTCCGTGCGGAAGAGGTCCTCGAACATCATCCCGCGGAGCTCGATGAGGTTCGGCCCGCGCTCCCAGATGACGAGGCCGTCCGGGTCGAGGAGCAGCATCGACTCCTCGTAGACGCCCTGGGCGCCCTTGTAGACCCGGTGGACGTTGAAGGGGCGGGCCGGCGCGGGGAACTCGCCCTGGATCCGCAGCACGGGGTCGGCGACGCCCTCGGCCTCGAACCCGTCGCGGTCGTAGGCCATGGCCGACATGAGCTTGACGCGTGCCAACGCGGTCCTCC
>JAHWKB010000325.1 GCA_019348115.1 Actinomycetota bacterium
GTGGCCACCGCTCGCTTCATCTTGGTGATACGCATCAATCCCCTGACTGTCGTGGCCCGGGGTGCTCCCCGGACCGGATGTGCACCCCCACAGCCTACGACCGCGGTCGTTGGTTTGTGGGGATTCCGTGCGTTCCCGCGAACAGGTGTCCGGCTTGACCGATACGCGACACGTGGTACCCGCGTGTCCTGGCCGCGGCATCGACCCCCGGCGCTCCCCGGAACGCGGGAGCCCCCGGCGCGGGCCGGGGGCTTCGGTCGTGGGGGCGTGCAGGAATCGAACCTGCGACCTCTTGCGTGTCGAACTCGTGCAGGGCGTCTCACCCGTTTCGATGAGCACCACGACGTGCCTGTGACCAGGCCTTCCGTCTCGCGCGCACCCAGCGCGATGGCAGACCGAACGGGGTCACGCACTTAGTCGTCGGTCGACGGTCGGTGGACCCCGCCTGCTGCCGAGTTCATCCCCTCGGCGAGGGTCGGGTGGATGTGGATGGCGGTGCCGACGTCCGTGTAGGTCGCACCGGCGACCATCGCGATGACGGCTTCGTGGACGAGGTTGCCGGCGTCGGGTCCGACGATGTGGCAGCCGAGGATGCGGTCGGTGTCGGCGTCGGCGACGAAGGTGATGTGCCCGGCGGTGCGCCCGATCGCGCGGGCCTTGGCGACCCCGGAGAACTCCTGCCGGCCGACCGCGACCGTGTAGCCGGCGTCACGGGCCTGCTGCTCGGTCAGCCCCACGGCGGCGACCTCCGGGTCGAGGAACACCGCGTGCGGGACGACCCGGTCGGCGATGCTGCGGTCCTGGTCCTTGAACACGGTCCGGTACACGGTGTCGGCGTCGTCGCGGGCGGTGTGGGTGAACATGTCGTAGCCGCGCAGGTCCCCGAGCGCCCAGACGTCGTCGGCGTCGGTGTGGAGCCGGTCGTCGACGGGCAGGTAGCCGCGCGGGTCGACCGTGACGTCGAGGTGTTCGATGCCGAGGTCGTCGGTGTTGGCGGTGCGGCCGGTCGCGATCAGCAGGTGGCTCGCGACCAGCTCGTCGGTCTCGGCGCCTTCGCAGCAGACGCGGATGCGGTCGCCGTCGGCGGCCACGGCGACGCAGGCGGTGTCGAGGAGCACGTCGATGCCCTCGGCGGTGAACGCGTCGGCGACGACGGTGGAGATGTCGGGGTCCTCGGCCGGGAGGAGCCGGTCGGCGCGCTGGACGACGGTGACCTTGGCGCCGAAGCGGGCGAACATCTGCGCGAACTCGGTGCCGATGAACCCGCCGCCGACCACGACCAGGTGCTCGGGGAGCTCGCGGAGGTCGAGGATGGTCCGCGAGATGAGGTAGTCGACCTGGTCGAGCCCGTCGATGGGCGGGACGGCGTCGCGGGTGCCGGTGTTGAGGAAGATCCGGTCGGCCTCGATCGTGCGGTCCCCGACCTGCAGCCGTCGGCCGCCGACGAAGCGGCCGTGCTCGGTGAGGAAGTCGAGGTCGCCCGACCTGTCGACCGCCCGGTAGGACCCGGACCGGATCGACTCGACGACGTCGTCCTTGCGGTCGACGATGCCCGCGAGGTCCACGGTGGGCTCGCCGGTGTGGACGCCGAGATCGGCGGCGCGACGGACGTCGTGGGCGCGCTGGGCCGACGCGATCATCGTCTTGGTCGGGATGCACCCACGGTTCAGGCACGTGCCGCCGAGGAGCTCACGCTCGACGAACGCGGTCCGGCCGTGACGCGCCGCCCGTAGCGCCAGCGGCAGCCCCGACATGCCGCCGCCGATCACGAGGTTGTCGTAGCGCTCCACCATCACGTCGACCTCCGTCCGGCGGGCGTCCGGGCTGCCGCCAACCTGGGGTCGGTACCGTCACCGACCATCGAGGACCTCGCGGAGCTGCTCGATCGTGGGTGCGCTGGCCTGCCCGTTGGGCGTCTCGTAGAGACGACACGACAGCCCGACCGGTTCATCGCCTCGTGCGAACGCGTCACGACCGTCCACCACGACCGTCGGCGAACCGCGGAACGACAGCTCCTCGGCCTCCTCGGGCGTCTCCACCTTGCGGTAGGCGAGCTGGAAGTCGTACTCGTCGGTGAGTGTCTCGAGACGTTCGGCAGCCACCTGCCAGCCGGGGCAGCCGTCGAAGTACAGCAACGTCACATCCATGGAGGTCTCCTTGCGTCCGTGGCTCCGACGGTAGACCCTTCACCATGGTGCAAGGTCAAGCGGCGAGGAGGACACCGTGCGCATCGGGGAGCTGGCCGTCGCGACGGACACGCCGACGTCGACGCTGCGCTACTACGAACGCGCAGGTCTTCTGCCGCCGCCAGCTCGAACCGGCACCGGCTACCGCGACTACTCCCGGGAGGCCGCCGACCGGGTGGCGTTCATCCGGAGGGCACAGGCTGCCGGCCTGACGCTCGCGCAGATCGGCGAGGTGCTCGCGATCCGCGACGATGGCCGGACGCCGTGTGCCCACGTCGCCGGCCTCGTGGACGAACGGCTCGAGGACATCGATCGGCGTCTCGACGATCTCCGTCGGGCGCGCGACGAGCTCCGGCGCGTCCGTCGCCGACTCGATGACCTCGAGCCGAGCGACTGCGCGACGTCGGACATCTGCTCAGCCATCGGAGCGGCCGATTGATCGCCGACGCTTGACCGGATCAGGTCGCGGAGCGGGCGGCGGCCGACGCCGCCCACACCGTGCGCGCAGCAGTCGGCCCGCAGCATCAAGGAGCTTGCGGCACGCGTCCTCGCACCGGCGGCAGGACTCCGCGCACTGCTGGCAGTGCTGCATCCCGTCGTGCTTCTCGCACTCCTGGGCACAGTTGGCGC
>JAHWKB010000096.1 GCA_019348115.1 Actinomycetota bacterium
GGATGACACTCAGCAGGCGCATCATGCTCGGCATGGCCGCGGCCACCCTCGTGACGCTCGTCACGGTGATCGTGGCCACCCAGGCGCTCAGCACAGCGGTCGCTGCCAAGAACGCGGTCCTGGAGGGCTCGGCCCAGGTGGTCGCCGACACCTACCGCATGGAGGCGACCTTCCACGCCCAGTCCACCGCGGTCCGCGGCATGCTCCTGGACGGGGACAGCGAGGGACGCGCCAGGATCCAGGCCGAGGCGGAGGAGTTCCAGACGGCGCTGGCCGACATCCGCCGCAACGCCAAGGACGCCGCCGTGCTGGCGCTCGTCGACGACGTCGCCCCGGCCAAGGAGGCGTGGGACCGCAGCGTCGAGGACGCTCTCGCCCGCCGGGAGGACGGCGCGGAGATCGACGAGATCGCGCCGCTGGTCACCGAGCGGCTGCGCCCGGCCTACGTGGCCGTGCAGAGCATCATCGACGACATCGTCGCGCTCGAGGAGGAGGTGGCTGCGGAGGCGACCGCGGCCGCCAGCGAGTCGGCGCGTCGGGCGGCACTCCTGCTCTGGACCCTGGGTCTCGCAGCTGTCGTCCTCACGGTGGTGATCGGCGGATGGACGGCACGGGTCGTGAACCGCCGGGTGACCGGGCTGGCGCAGGCGATCGATGCCGCCGGCGCCGAGGTGCTGTCGAGCACCGAGCAGCAGGCCGCCACCGCCTCGGAGCTGGCCGCTGCCGTCCAGCAGACGGTGGCGACGGTCGAGGAGTTGGCGCAGACCGCCAACGAGACCGCTCAGCGGGCCCGCACGGTCGCCGACTCGGCCCAGCGCTCCGCCGAGACGGCGGAGACGGGACGTGGCGCGATCGCCGACTCGGTCGAGGGTATGCAGGACGTGCGCGCCCAGAGCGACCTGATCTCCCGCAACATCCTGTCGTTGGCGGAGCGCGCGCGCGACATCTCTGACATCGTCTCCGCGGTGGAGGACATCGCCGACCAGACGCACCTCCTGGCGCTCAACGCCTCGATCGAGGCCGCCCGGGCCGGCGAGCACGGCCGTGGGTTCGCGGTGGTCGCGTCCGAGGTACGGGCGCTGGCCGAGGAGTCCCGGCGTGCGACCACGCAGATCGGCGACATCCTTGGCGAGATCCAGGACGCCACCAACGCCGCCGTGATGGCGACCGAGCAGGGCACGCGCAGCGTCGGGACCGGCGCCGAGCTGGTCGCCTCGGCCGGCGAGACGATCGAGGAGCTGGGGGAGCTGATCGGCGCCGCGACGCTGTCGGCCGAGCAGATCGCCGGTTCCGCGGGGCAGCAGGCGACCGCCACCTCCCAGATCACCGACGCCATGCGCGACGTCCGCGCCGCGATCGACCAGTCCGCCGCGGCCGCACAGCAGTCCGAGCGTGCCGCACGGGAGCTCGACGCGGTCGCCCGTGACCTCAAATCGCTGGTCGGCACCGTCTGATGGCCGCGTCCGACGGGCGTTCACCACGGATCCTCGCCATGTTCGAGGGTGAGGTCACGGACCGCACGCGCTCGCTGGAGGACGGTCTGCTCGCGCTGCCCGAGCTCACCACCGAGGAACGCGACGAGCGACTGGACGCACTGGCGCGGGACGCCCACACCCTGAAGGGGTCCTCGGCGCTGATGGAGGCGCCCGCGATGGTGCGCATCTGCCACACACTCGAGGACGAGTTCGCCGACCTGCGCGGCGCCGGGACGATCGAGCGCGATGTCCTGACCCGGCTCCTCGGCCACATCGACGACGTACGCACTGCAGCCGCCGAGTTCATCGACGGCCCACCGCCACCACCCGACGGGACCCCGACCACCGCGACCGTCGCATCACCCACGATCGCGGCCCCCGCCGCGAGGACGCCGGCCGCGGCACCATCGACCGAGCCCCGGCCTGGCGCAGCGCCGTCCTCCCCGGCGTCCCGCGCCCCCGCGCCCGACCCGTCATCGGGGGGCGTGGCCACCGTTCGCCTGCCATCCCAGAAGCTGGATCGTCTCGTGACCGGCGCGGCGGAGCTCCGCGCGGCGACGACGTCGCTGTTGGCGGTCGCCGACCAGGACCGCCGTCTCCAGCCGCTCCTCCGGGGGATCGACCGCGCCGTCGCCGGCATCGACGGAGCCGTGCGCGACGCCGTGACCGTCCCCGTCCGGGAGGCCTGCGAAGGGCTGGCCCGCGCGGTGCGGGACATCGCGGACTCGTCGGGCAAGGAGGTGCGGTTCCGTCTGGACGCGGGGGACGCCGAGATCGACCGCCGCGCCATCGGGGTCGTCCGGGACGCCCTCGTCCACCTCGTCCGCAACGCCGCCGACCACGGCATCGAGCCGCCGCAGGTACGCGCGGAACGCGGGAAGCCGCCCGTCGGCACGGTGGCGGTCAGCGCCGGGGTCCGCGGGGACCGTGTCGCGGTCACGGTGCGCGACGACGGACGGGGCGTCGACGTCGCCGCCGTCGAGGCGGCCGCCCAACGCGCCGGGCTCACGGTGGGCGACGGCGCGCACGAGCTGGTGTTCGCCGCCGGCGTGAGCACCGCCGCGGTCGCCTCGGAGATCTCCGGTCGCGGCGTGGGGCTTGATGCCGTCCGGGACCGCGTCGAGTCCCTCGGTGGTGCCGTGTCGCTCCGCTCGGATCCGGGTGAGGGGACCGAGGTGACGTTGGTCGTCCCGGCGTCGCTGGCGACGGCGAGGGTGCTGCTCGTGGAGGCGGCGGGCGAGCAGGTGGCGCTCCTGACCGCGAGCGTGCAGCGGCTCGTGCGGGTGGGTGCGGACGACGTCGTCGTCTCCGAGGGGCGCGCCTGGCTGTGTCGGTCCGACGACCTCGTCCCCCTGGTGGAGCTCGCCGAGGTCGCCGGCCTCGCCGGCAGCGCGCCCGCGGCGCGGGACGACCGCCTGGGGCGACCGGCCGTCACCGTCGCGACCAGCACGGGAGCCGTCACGGCGATGCTGCTCGACCGCGTCATCGGCGAGCAGGAGCTGATGATCCAACCGGTGGGGCCGGCGCTGGCCGGCCTGCCCGCCCTCGTCGGGGCGGGGGTCCTCCCCTCGGGGAGGGTGGTGCTGCTGCTCCACCCCGCGGCCCTCGTCCGCAACGCGCAACAGGCCGCGTCGGCCGCCCCGATCGCCGGCGACCGCTCGCGGGGGCGCGTCCTGCTCGCGGAGGACGCGCCGACGACCCTGGCACTCGAGCAGGGCCTGCTCGAGGCGGCCGGCTTCGATGTGCTCCCGGCCGAGGACGGACGGCGTGCGTGGGATCTCCTGCGCGACACCGAGGTCGACATCGTGGTCAGCGACATCGAGATGCCCCATGTGGACGGCATCGAGCTGTGCCGGCGCATCCGTGGTTCGGCGGCACTCCAGGAGCTCCCCGTCATCCTCGTCACTTCCCGCGGCAGCGACGAGGACCGGCGTCGCGGCGCGGAGGCGGGCGCCGACGCCTACCTCGTGAAGTCCTCGTTCGCGCAGGGGGATCTGGTGGCAGCCATCGAACGGGCGCTCGCATGACCGACGTGATCGACGTGCTGATCGTCGAACGCCGCTCCGAGGCACGCGACGCGTTGTCGGCGCTGCTGAACGGCGCCGACGACCTCCGTGTCGTCGGGGTGAGCGCCGACGCCGAGGCGGCCCTCCGGATGGTCGTGCGGGCCCGTCCCCGGATCGTGCTCCTCGGGGCGGACCTCCCCGGCGCCGTGCTCCTGACGCGCCGCATCATGACCGAGCATCCCACACCGATCGTGGCGCTCGTCGACCCCGACGAGGCCGAGCTCGGGGCCGCGCTGCTGTTGGAAGGGGCCGTGAGCGTGCAGCTGCGGCCCCGGCAGTCGGCGACGGTGGCCCGCTTCTGCACCGTCGTGGCGGCGCTGTCGCAGGTCTCGGTGGTCCGTCGGCGCGGCGTCACGGAGCCGAGGCCCGGACCCGCGATCGCGGGGGACGCCGCCCGGCGGTCGGGGAAGCGCGCCGCCGCCCGCATGGTGGCGGTCGCGGCGTCCACCGGCGGGCCGGTCGCGCTCCAGCGGCTGCTGGCCAACCTGCGGGAGGACCTGCGCGCCCCGGTGCTGATCGTCCAGCACATCGTCTCCGGCTTCACCGCCGGTCTGGCCGAGACGTTGCAGCTGGCGAGCCCCCTGCCGATCACGGTGGCGAGGGATCAGGAGCTGCTAGTCCCGGGGACGGTCTACGTGGCCCCCGACGGCCGCCACCTGACCGTCACACCCAACGGCCGGGCCCGGCTGCGCGACGACCCTCCGGTGAGCGGCTTCCGCCCGTCGGCCACCGTGCTCTTCTCCTCGCTGGCATCCGCGTACGGACCGGCCGGGTTGGCGGTGATCCTCACCGGCATGGGGACGGACGGGCTGGCGGGGCTGCACGAGGTGCACGCCGCCGGTGGCCGTGTCCTCGCCCAGGACCGGGAGAGCTCCGTGGTCTACGGCATGCCCGGTGCGGCGGTGACGGCCGGCATCGCCGCGGTGACGGCACCCATCGAGGAGCTCGCCGCCCACATCGCCCGCTTCACGAAGACGGAGGACGACTGATGGCCCGTCGGGTCCTGCTGGTCGAGGACAGTGCTCTCCAGGCCGAGCTGCTGCGCGAGGACCTGGTCGCCTCCGGCTACGCGGTCGAGGTCGCGGTCGATGGGGAGGCGGCACTCGCGTACCTGGACGAGCACCGCCCGGATGTCGTGGTGTCCGACGTGATGATGCCCGGCATCACCGGCTACGAGCTGTGCCGCCGCATCAAGGACGATCCCCGACTCGCCGGCACGCCGGTCCTGCTGCTCACGACGCTGCGCGACCCGGTCGACATCGTCCGCGGTCTCGAGGCCGGCGCGGACAACTTCCTCAACAAGCCGTACGACCTCGACCAGCTGCTACAGAGGCTCGAGGCCGTGCTGCGGACCCCCGACCGGCAGGAGGTGGGGCGGTTCCGGATGGGCGTGGAGGTGCAGCTGCTCGGGCACACCTTCACCGTCAACGCCGACCGCCACCAGATCCTCGACATGCTCATGTCGAGTTTCGAGGACCTGATCCACACCAACACCCGCCTCCGTGAGCGTGAGCAGGAGCTGCAGCAGGCCCGCGACGAGCTCACCCGGCAGGTCGCGGTGGCGGAGCGGCACCAAGGTGACCTCGCACGAACGGAGGACGAGCTCCGCCACATCCTCGGATCGGCGGGCGTCGTCACGTGGCGGCTGGTCCTCCCCGAGGGCAGGTTCGAGTGGAGCGAGAACGCCCACGCGTTGTTCGGGCTGGCGCCCGGGACGCCGATCGGATACGTGGACGAGTGGTTGAACCAGATCCATCCCGACGACCGCGCCGCGCTGGCGGCGCTCGCCGAGAGCTTGGCCGCGGGGGACACCACCGCCCTTCCCGGTGACTGGGAGTACCGCATCACGGGCGCGGACGGGATCACCCGCTGGTTCTCCGGACGCGGGGACGTCGAGCGGCTCGGCGACGACTGGCTCGTCAGCGGGGTCGCCATCGACATCACGCGCCGCCGCGAGCTCGCGGACGATCTCCGGATGCGAGAGGAGATGTTGAGCGCGATGCTCGCGGCGTCGCCGGACGCCATCCTCGTCACCGACCACGACGGAAGCATCCAGTTCGCGAGCCAGCGTGTCCGGCACATCTTCGGCTACGACCCCAAGGAGATGATAGGCCGGTCACCGCGGGAGTTCCTCACCGACGAGAGCGACGAGCTGCTGTTCCCAGCGACCGGTGCGGTACGGGTCCGCAGCGGTGACTCGACCGACCACCTGCGCCTCGACGTGCGACACAGCGACGGCCGCGTCGTGACCGTCGACGCCCGCATCGGGGAGCTCACGAACGGATCCGGCGGTTACGTCGCGGTCGTCCGTGACGTCACGGAGCAGGCTCAGCTCGAACAGGACCTGGCCCGTGCGAAGGAGGAGGCGGACTCGGCGAACCGCGCCAAGAGCGACTACCTGTCGCGGATGAGCCACGAGCTGCGGACACCGATGAACACGGTGCTCGGGTTCTCCCAGCTGCTGCAGCTGTCCGAGCTGGATCCGGAGGACCACGAGAACGTCGGTCGCATCCTACGTGCGGGCCGCCACCTCCTCGACCTGATCGACGACGTGCTCGACGTCGCCCGGATCGAGTCGGGGAGCATGCAGATCTCGCTCGAGCCGGTCGCCTTGGCGCCGGTCGTGGCCGAGGCGGTCGAGCTCATCCAGCCGCAGGCGCGGGAGCGGGACATCACCGTGAGCCTGCCGGAGGGCTGCGGCTCGTGGGCCCACGCGCACGCCGACCGACAGCGGCTGTCGCAGATCGTGATCAACTTCCTGTCCAACGCGGTCAAGTACAACCGTCCGGGCGGCACGATCGACGTCAGCTGCACGGACGCGGGTGGCCGCCATCGCATCGCGGTGTCCGACACCGGCTACGGCATCGCGGAGGAGGATCTCGAGCGGGTCTTCACCCCGTTCGACCGCCTCGGTGCCGACCGCGGGCAGGTGACCGGGACGGGACTGGGGCTCGCGCTGTCGCGGCACCTGGCCGAGGCCATGGGGAGCGAGGTGGGCTGCGAAAGCACGCTCGGCGAGGGCAGCACCTTCTGGGTCGACCTGCCCCCGGCACCTGCGCCGGCGGAGGCCGGCCAGCCCGGGGACGACGAGCCGGCGCTCGAGGACCCGACGGAGCTGACCGGCACCGTCCTCTACATCGAGGACAACCCCATGAACCTCGAGCTCGTGCGTCGCGTCTTCGCATCGTCGTCCAAGCTCGAGCTGCTCGAGGCCACCTCCGGTGAGGAGGGGATCGAGCTGGCCGTCGAGCGGCGGCCGGACCTGGTCCTGCTCGACCTCCACCTCCATGGCGCCTCTGGTCGCGAGGTACTCCGAGACCTGCGGGGCCGGGAGGCGACGCGGGACCTTTCCATCGTGGTCGTCAGCGCCGACGCGACGACCACCAGCACGGCGGAGCTGCTGGATGCCGGCGCGGACGGCTACCTCGCCAAGCCGTTCGTTCTGGCCGAACTGCACGGGTTGGTGGCCCGCATGCTCGTCGAGGGCCGCGGCGCGGGGCGGCCCGACTCGGCGGACGTCGCTCGCGCGGCAGACCGATCGGAGGTGCGGTGATGGCGACCATCGTCGTCGTCGACGACAACGCCACGAACCGAGCGCTGCTCGTCCGTGTCCTCGAGCGGGACGGGCACCGGGTCGTCGAGGCCGCCAACGGCGCCGAGGCGCTCGGCCTCATCTGGGTGGAGCAGCCGGACCTGGTGCTCACCGACGTCCTGATGCCGCGGGTCGACGGCTACGCCCTCGACCGTGCCCTGCGCAGCTGGTCGCGTACCGCCGACCTGCCCCTGATCTTCCACACCGCCACGTACACCTCCGACGAGGTGCGGGAGCTCGCGGGGACCCATCCGCACCGACGGGTCCTGCCGAAGCCGTCCGACCTCGACGCGATCACCGCGATGGTCAGGAGGCTGCTCGAAGGTGCGGCGGGGGAAGCCCCGGGGGAGCCGGAGCCCGACGGCGACAACCGGGGGCACCTCGACCTGCTGAACGCCAAGCTCCTCCAGAAGGTCCGTGAGCTGGAGCTTGCGGACCGGGAACGGCAGCAGCTGCTCGCCTCGGTCGTCCGGGCACAGGAGGAAGAGCGCGAACGCATCGCGAACGACATCCACGACGATCCGGTCCAGGCCATGACCGCCGTAGCGATGCGCCTGGAGCTGCTGGGGCCCCCGACGGACGATCCCCGGGGCCGGCAGCGCCACGAGAAGCTCCTGGCCACGGTGCGCCACGCCATCAGCCGGCTGCGCCACCTGCTGTTCGAGCTGCACCCGGCGGCTCTGGAGACCGACGGGCTCGCGGCCGCGATCGGGTCGTACCTGGAACGGCTCGTCGAGGACACGTCGCTGTCGTTCGTCGTGGAGGACGAGCTCGGAAGAGAGCCGACGACCGAGCTCCGCGCGATCCTCTACCGCGTGGTCCAGGAGGCCGTGACCAACGTCGCCAAGCACGCCAGGGCGACGACCATCCGGGTGCGGCTCCGCGAGCAGGACGGCGGGTACCTGGCGATCGTCGAGGACGACGGGGAGGGGTTCGTCGTCGAGCAGGTGGAGACCCCGCCGTCCGGGCATCTGGGGCTGACCGCGATGCGGCAGCGGGCCCAGCTCGCCGGCGGATGGTGGCAGGTGGAGAGCGAGCCGGGCAGCGGCACGACCGTGCGCACGTGGGTTCCCGCCGCGGCGTTCTCGGAGCGTGCCGGATGACGGATCCCTCACCGGCCCTGCGCGTGCTGGTCGCGGATGACGACGACCTGCTGCGCGACGTCCTGGCCGACGTGTTCACCGACGACGGACGCCTCGAGGTCATCGCCGCGGTCGGCGATGCGGAGGCCGCCGTCCGGGCGGCACAGCAGCACCGACCACCGCTCGCGCTCGTCGACGTCAGGATGCCGGGGGGCGGCGGGGCGCGCGTCGCTCGTGAGCTCCGGACGCTCTCGCCCGGGACGCGGGTGGTCGCGTTGTCGTCCCACGACGATCGCGCCTCGATCGCCGAGATGTTCCGGGCCGGCGCGGTCAGCTACCTCGTCAAGGGCGAGGCGACCAACCGCGACATCGTCTCCACGCTGCTGCG
>JAHWKB010000326.1 GCA_019348115.1 Actinomycetota bacterium
CGCCCCGACCGGCGACGGACTCGGGCACGGGCGGTTCCTTCGGGCACGCGGGGGAGGGCCGCCCAGCGTACCCGGGGCCCGCACGGCTCCCGGTGGCCCGTAGGCTCCCCAGCCGCGCCCCGTCCTCTCCCCCGCCCATCCCCCCAGCCACCGGAGCCGGCATGTCGACGAGCCCCCCGCCGGCGTTGACGGCGCTCGCGGCGACCATCGACGCGGCGCTCGACGACTACCTCGAGCGGGCGCTGCCCCGCCTCGTCGGGCTCCACCCGTCGCTGGGCCCGCTCGCCGACGAGCTGCGCGCGTTCGTGACGGGGGGCGGCAAGCGGATCCGCCCGGCGCTGCTCCTCCTGGGCTACCGGGCGGCGGGGCGGACCGACCTCGACGCGGTCACGGGTCCGGCCCTGTCGCTGGAGCTGCTGCACACGTGTGCGCTCCTCCACGACGACATCATCGACGCCGCCCCGACCCGCCGCGGCCGCGAGACCGCCCACCGGCGCTTCGCCCGCGAGCACCGCGACGCCGGCTGGTCCGGCCCCAGCGACGCCTTCGGCGAGGCCGTCGCCATCCTCCTCGGGGACCTCGCGTTCGTGCAGGCCGACGAGCTGTTCCTCGAGGGCCGCGTCCCCGCGGACCGCATCCTCGCCGGCCTCCGCCGCTTCACCGTGCTCCGCGAGGAGGTCATGGCGGGACAGTACGTCGACCTCTACGCCGCGCGCGCCGGCGTCACGTCGCGGGAGCTGGCCCTGGCCGTCGCGACGTACAAGTCGGGGCGCTACTCGGTGGCGCGGCCGCTCGAGATCGGGGCGGTGCTCGGTGGGGCGCCGGAGGAGCTCGTCGCGGGTCTGGCCAGGGTCGGCGGGCCCCTCGGCCGCGCCTTCCAGGTGCGCGACGACGTCCTCGGGGTGTTCGGGGACGAGGCCGAGACGGGCAAGTCCGTCGCCGGCGACCTCGTCGAGGGCAAGCGCACCCTGCTCGTCGCCGAGACCGCCGCACGCCTCGCCGCCGACGACCTCGCCACCTTCGAGCGCCTCCTCGGCGACCCGGACCTCACCCCGGAGGACGCGGCGGTGCTCCGCGGGCTGATGCGCGACTCGGGTGGCCTCGCCGCGGCGGCCCGCTACGTCGAGGAGGCGGTCGAGGAGGCACGGGCGGCGCTCGCCGCCCTCGACGTCCCCGCCGACGTGGCGGAGGCGCTCGCGGGCATGGCCGCGTTCATCCGCGACCGGCAGCGCTGACCGTCGCCCCGAGCGTCGGGTCCTCGAGGTAGGCCTCCACCCACGGGAACACCACCAGGAACAGCAGCGCCAGGACCGCCAGGGCGACCACCAGGCTCACGAGCCAGCGGACGATCCGTGCCGACCGGCTCCGCTCGGTCTGCTCCTCCACGGTGCCCCTCCCGGCCGTTGCCGTACCCCGACGTGCCGTGCGAGCCTACGCCGCGACGTCCTCGGCGGCGTCCGGACGCAGCGTCGCCCAGACGATGAGCCGCTGCGACGCGCTGAAGCGCGGGTGGCAGGTCGTGAGGGTGAGCGTCGGCTCGCCGGTGCCGAGCGGGTCCTCGCCCACGACCCAGACGTCCTGCGGGGTCACGATCCGCTCCTCCTCGACCTCGTAGACCCACCGGGCGCCCTCGCGGTCGACCACGTGCACCTCGTCGCCGGGCTCGAGCTCGTCGAGGTCGTAGAACGGGGCGCCGTAGGTCGTGCGGTGCCCGCTGACGGCGAAGTTCCCGTCGGCGCCGGGTGCGGCGGTGTCCGGGTAGTGGCCCGGGCCGGAACGGAGGTGGTCGAGGGTCACGCCCTCGACGACGAACAGCGGTTCGTCGGTGACGATCCGCTCACCGGTCGAGGGGCGCTCGAACCAGATGACGGCGTAGGCGTCGCCGGCGTCGACGGGTTCGTCGGCCTCGTCGCCCGGCTCCTCCCCGCCTTCGACCGGCACCCCGTCCTCGACGGCGCCGTAGTTGAGCTCCCACTCCTCGAGCAACGACCGCTGCGCGCGGTCGGTCGTGAGGGTGGTGAAGAACATGAGGTAGACGAGGTAGAGCAGGATGAGCACGCCCACCGAGATGAGCGTCCAACCGATGCCGCGGATCACCTTCGTCACGCGGGGAGGGTACGGCAGGGCGGGCCGGGGAAGGTCCGTGCGCCGGCGCTAGGCTGGGGCCCCGTCCGTCGCTGCCATGGATCCGTCGATGCCCGAGAGCAAGCACCGCCGCAAGAACAAGGTCCGCCCCCGCCCCCGCCACGTCGAGGAGCCGGTCCACAAGCCGCAGCCGAGCCCCACGTGGGTCCCGGCGACCGGCGTGACGCTCCTGCTCGTCGGCGTGCTCATCATCATCCTCGGCTACATCCCGGCGGTCGCCGACCGTCTCGGTGGGAGCGTGCCGCTCGGCTCCAACCTCCCGCTCGTGGTCGGGTTCGTGCTGCTCTCGATCGGGTTCGGCTTCCTGACGCGCTGGCGCTGACCGCGTGCCCGTCTACGAGTACGTCTGCGGCGAGTGCGGCCAGGTGAGCGACCGCATCCTCCCGCACGCCCGCGCCGACGCACCCGGGCCGTGCCCGCGCTGTGACGCCGAGGCGCTGAAGCGCCGGTTCAGCCGCGTGGCCGTGAAGCTCGAGGGGTGGGGGTTCTCCTCGACCGACGGCCTCATCCCCGACCGCGCCGGCGGCCGCGGGGACTTCAAGGCGATGCGGGAGCGCGCCGAGCGCATCAGCGACGGCGAGGGCTGAGGTGCGGGCCGCGCCGCGTTCGAGGACGACGACGGCCACGCCCACGAGCCCACCATCGACCAGCTCGCGGCCCACGGGA
>JAHWKB010000327.1 GCA_019348115.1 Actinomycetota bacterium
AGTTCGCACTGGGGTACTCGGCACGCTCCTCTGGCACCGGCTCGACCACGGTCGAGACCAGTCAGCCCCATGGTCCCGGGCGGACCCGGGAAGACGCTGGGGAGAAGGCGGCGCATCGACGCTCTGCAGTTTTCAAGGCCGCCGGTCTCCCAGCGGGTCTACGAGCGTACCGGCCACACCCCGAGCTGGCCAGCGCTCGGTGACCGCGAGGACACCGCCCGCGAGCACGGCCGGGCCCTGTCCCGTCGGCCGCCGGGGCGGCTCAGGCGTGGCGACGGCTCTTCAGGGCGCGGTCGATCTCGCGCTTGGCGTCCTTGGCCTTGAGGTCGCTGCGCTTGTCGGCGACGTTCTTGCCGCGCGCGATCGCGAACTCGAGCTTGGCGCGCCCACCCTTGAAGTAGATGCGCGTCGGGATCATCGACACGCCCTGCTCACGGGTCTCCTTCGCCAGCCGATCGAGCTCGGAGCGGTGGAGGAGGAGCTTGCGCGGACGCACCGGGTCGTGGTTGTTGATGTTGCCGAACTCGTACTCCGGGATGTGGCACTGCATGAGCCACGCCTCGCCGCGGTCGTCGATCTTGACCCAGGCCTCGACGAGCGAGCCCTTGCCGTCGCGCAGCGACTTCACCTCGGTGCCGACCAGCTGGATGCCGGCCTCGAAGCGGTCGTCGAGGTGGTAGTCGTAGCGGGCACGGCGGTTGCCGACGACGAGCTTGGTGCCGTCGCCGCTCCCGGAGCCCTTGGAGGTGGCCATCGCGCCCGAGCGTAGCGGTGGCCCTGGGCCCCCTCGAGGTCAGACCGTGCGCTCGACCGTCACGTCGGCGGCGCGCAGCCACCGCTCCTCGCCACCGACCTCGAGCTTGACCGCGAGGTCGAGGGTCGTGCCCGGCTCCAGCGCCGGCCCCCGACGCCCCACGAACTCGTAGTTCGACGGGCCACGGCTGCTGCCGGGGTACTCCTGCTCCTCGAACGCGATCCCGTCGCCGTCGACGATCGCGACGATGTCGACGACCTCGAGGTCCTCCGGGAGCGGACCACCGCCGACGACCTCGACGGTGCCGTTGACGCACAGGCTCGCGCACGGGCCCGGCTCGTCACCGACGGTCGGCATCTGGTCCTGCCAGGCGTAGGTCGACAGCTGCAGCGCGACCGCGCCGGCATCGAGCTCGGTCGGGGCGTCGACCGCTGCTGGCGCGCCCGACGGTGGTTCCCCGCCGCCGCCGCAGCCGGCGAGCAGCACGGCGACCACGAGGACGACCGGGGCGAGCGTGCGCGGGGGTCTGCGCGACATGTGGGGGGAGCCTCTGCACATCCGGGAGCCGCGAGGCTAGTACCAGTCCATCGGATCCCGCGGCGCCCCGTTCACGCGGACCTCGAAGTGGAGGTGCGGACCGGTCGAGTTGCCGGTCGAGCCGACCTCACCGACCTTCTGGCCCTGTCCGACGACGTCGCCGTCGCGCACCGCGAGCTGGGACTGGTGGGCGTAGAGGGTGTGCAGGCCCCCGCCGTGGTCGATCACCACGGTCAGGCCGTACCCCCCGCGCCAGCCCGCCGAGACGACCTTGCCCTTGGCCGCGGCGACGATGGGCTGACCGGTCCCGCCGGAGATGTCGATACCGGTGTGCATCCGGCGGCCGCCGTAGATGGGGTGGGTGCGGAAGCCGTAGCCCGAGGTGCGCTGGCCGGCGGTCGGCCACAGGAGCCCACCCTTGCCGGGCTTGCGGCCCACGTACTCGGACCGCTTGAGCTCCTCGGTGAGCTTGGCGGACTCGGCCTCGAGACCGTCGACGAGCGCTTCGTAGTCCGCCTGGGTCGACTCGAGCTGTTGCACGAGCGTGGCCCGCTGCGCGCGCTCGTTCGCGACCATCTCGGCGAGCTGCCGCTTCGCCTCGGTCGCCGCCTCGACGTCGGCCTTGAGCCGTCCGGCCTCGACCTCCTCGGCGGTGAGCTCGTCGCGGAGCCGGTCGGCGGCGGCGCGGTCGGCGGCGACCTGGCGGGCGGTCTCGGTGACGTCGTCGATCATCCCGCGGTCGCTCTTCATCACCGACCGCACGTAGTACATGGTGTTCACGAAGTCGCTGACGTCCTCGGCACCGACCAGCGCGGACGCGATGCCGACGTTGCCGTACTTGTAGGCGGACGCGACACGGTCGTCGAAGCGGCGCTCGCGGTCGCTCAGCTCCTGCTGGGTGCGGGCGAGGCGGTCCGTGACGGCCTGGAGCTCGCGCGTGGCGGCGTCGGTGCGCGCCTGCGCCTCGGCGTAGGCGGCACGCGCGGCCGCGAGCTGCGCCTCCTGCTCCCGGAGCTGGGCCTCGAGCGAGAGGAGCTGCTGGTCGGCCGTGGCGAGCTGCTGCTCGGCGGTGCCGACCTGCTCCTTGACGGCGCCCAGGCCGCGTTCGGCCTCGGCGAGACGGTCGCGGGTGTCGGTCAGCTTCTCGCGGATCTCGCCGCTCGTGTGCGCGCTCGCCGTCGTCGAGAGGACGACGAGGGACAGGAGGACCGCGAGCACGCGGACGACACGTCCGAGCACGTTCCCCTCCTGGGCCGCCGAGCACTTCCTGTTGACCGTTCCACGGTAACAGGAGTCAGCACTATGAACAACGGGCCACAAGAACCACAGCAGTCAACGTCGCGGTCTCCCGTCCCCACCAGCATCGGCGGTCCCGACGCGCAGGTTGAGCCTCGTGCGCACGGCGCCAGACGTCACCGGCGGTGGCGCGGACGCGGAGCCGAGCACGCACGGCATCAGACATCCAGGAAGCGGCGGAGGGCGAAGACCGACGAGAGGGCGGCGATGAGGATGCCGGCGG
>JAHWKB010000097.1 GCA_019348115.1 Actinomycetota bacterium
TGTCGGCGAACAGCCGCTTCAGCCGGTCCGCGGCGATGTCCGGGATCACCCGGTCGAGGCTCTGCCGGTTGAGGTCCACGACGATCGAGACGTTGCCGAGCCCGCGCGTCGCGGGGTCCGCGATGGCCTCCCAGATGTTGCCCTCGTCGAGCTCCGCGTCGCCGACGAGGGCCACGAACCGCGCCGGCGGTCGCGCACCGAAGTGGTCATCGACGTACCGGCGGGTCATCGCCGAGAACAGCGGCGCCACGGCACCGAGCCCGACCGAGCCGGTCGAGAAGTCGCGGACGTCAGGATCCTTCGTGCGCGACGGGTAGGCCTGCAGGCCGCCCCGCTGCCGCAACGTCGTCAGGTAGGAGCGATCGAGCTCGCCCGTGAGGTACTTGATCGCGTGGTAGACGGGCGACGCGTGCGGCTTGACCGCGACCTTGTCCTCACCGTCGAGATGACCGAACCACAGCGCCGTCATGACCGACACCATCGACGCACACGACGCCTGGTGACCGCCGACCTTGACCGTGCTGCCCTCGCGGCGGTTCGCGGCGTCGACGATCCGGGTCGCGAGCCACAGCACCCGGGCCTGGATCTCCTCCAGGGTCCCGAGATCCGGCGCGGCGACGGAGGTCGCGTCACGGGCGGCGGGGTCGGTGGTCGTCACGGTCGCTCCTCGTCGGACAGGAAGGTGGCGAGCGCGGTCGCGGCCCGCTCGAGATGGGTGAGGAGGACGCGCTCGGCCCGCGCCCCGTCGCCGGCGCGGCAGGCGTCGAGGAGCTCGAGGTGCTCGGCGTCGGATGCGGCCTCCCCCCCGAGGTCCTCCCCGTAGAGCAGGACGTACGGCGCGACCGCGACGTGCATGAGCTCGACCATGGCGAGGCCACGTTCCCACCCGGCGGCGCGGTAGAGGGCACGGTGGAAGGACCAGTTCGCCTCGGTCATGGATCCCGTGCCGCCGGCGAGCGCGAGCTCGGCCTCGGCGAGGTCGACGATGCTCAGGCGCCCGACGGCGCGGGCGAGGAGCCGCGGCTCCAGCGCCCGACGGAGCTCGTAGATCTCCTCGGCGCCGGCGACGTCCAGGTGCGGCACGACCGCCCCCCGGTTGGACTCGAACGCGAGGAGCCCCAGGCCGGCCATCCGTTGCAGCGCCTCGCGCACGGGGATCTTGCTGACACCCAGCCGGGAAGCGAGCTCGTCCTGGCGCAAGCGGGTTCCGGGGGTGAGCTCACCCCGGAGGAGCTCGCCCATCAGCACGGCTTGCACGGCGTCGACGGTTGACATGCGCAGAAACGTATACGATTATCGACCTCCTGCCAACGAGCCCGCCCCCCCGCACCCCTGGAGATCGCATGAGCCTCGACGACTTCCGCCGCGAACCGCTGCTGTTCGGGCCGTCGCCCGTGCATCCGCTCCCCCGTCTCTCCGAGGAGCTCGGCGGCGAGGTCGAGATCTGGGCCAAGCGCGAGGACGGCAACTCGGGCATCGCGTTCGGCGGCAACAAGGTCCGCAAGCTCGAGTACCTCGTCGCCGACGCCATCGACACCGGCTGCGACACGCTCGTGTCCATCGGGGGCATCCAGTCGAACCACACCCGTCAGGTCACCGGCGTCGCGCGCAAGCTCGGACTCGGTGCCGTGACCGTCCAGGAGGGGTGGGTCGACTACAACGACCTCGCCTACGACAAGGTCGGCAACATCCAGCTGACCCGGATCATGGGTGGCGACGTCCGCATCGACCCGGCCGGCTTCGACATCGGGATCCGCGACTCGTGGCAGCGTGCCCTCGAGTCCGTGCGCGAGGCCGGCGGGACGCCGTACCCCATCCCCGCCGGCGGCTCGGACCATCCACTCGGGGGTCTCGGCTTCGCCAACTGGGCCCGTGAGGTCGCCCAGCAGGAGGCGGAGCTCGACACGTTCTTCGACACGGTGATCGTCTGCACCGTCACCGGGTCGAGCCACGCCGGCATGATCGCGGGCTTCGCGCTCGAGGACCGCGACGACCGTCGCGTCCTCGGCATCGACGCCTCCGCGACGCTCGAGAAGACCGTGGACCAGGTGACCCGCATCGCGAGGAACACGGCCGACGCGATCGGCGTCGACCGTCCCCTCCGGGACGACGAGATCACGGTCGTGCCGGGCTACGAAGGACCCGCCTACGGCATCCCCGACCGCACCACCGTCGAGGCGATCCACCTCGGGGCGCGCACCGAGGGGATGCTCACCGACCCCGTCTACGAGGGGAAGTCGCTCGCCGGCCTCATCGGCATGGTCCGCAGCGGTGAGATCCCGGCCGGATCACGCGTCCTGTACTGCCACCTCGGCGGACAACCCGCGCTCTCGGCCTACGCCGGCTACCCGGGCCTCGGCTCGCCGGAGCGCGAGCTGTCCCACTGAGCCGGACGGGAAGGGACTCCGCGCCGGCAGCGGCGGGCGCCACCGGTTGACGCCCGCCAGCGCGGCGAGCATCGTGGTCCCGTCCCTGGAAGGCAACGAGAGGGACGGGGTTCGTCGGTCGACCGCGGAGCGCCGTCGTGAAGGTGCTGTGCACCACGACATCCGGAGCGGGCCACTGGGTCCCGCTGGTGCCGGTGGCCCGCGCGCTCCTGGATGCGGGACACGACGTCACCTTCGCCTGTCCCGACACGGCAGCGGCCGCCATCCGGCAGCGGGGGTTCGCCGTCCGCCCGTTCGACGAGGTGACCGGACGGACGGACGAGCAGCAGGAGCTCATGGCGCGGGCGATGGCCGACGGGGACCAGGCGCTGGCCGAGCGTGCGATCGCCATGGGGTTCGGGCTGCTGTCTCCCCGGGCGGCGGTGCCGCGCCTGGAGCAGACGATCGCGGACGTGGCGCCGGACCTGGTGGTGCGCGATCCGGCGGAGTTCGGGGGGATGGTCCTGGCCGAGCGTCACGGGATCCGCACCGTGGCCGCCGCGGGGGGACTGCAGTCGGCCGTGGCCTACTTCTGCGGTTTGGTGGACGAGCACGTGCAGCGACTGCGGCGCGAGCTGGATGTCCGACCGCGCGGGTCCGTGCTGTCCGACGAGCTGATGCTGACCGCCACGCCGGCGTCCTTCGACGTCCCTGGCGATCCGACGCTACCCGTGCTCCGCTACCGGGTCCCGCTGCCGTCCACCCCCCTGCCCACCGGCGAGCCGCCGCTGGTGTACGCGACGCTCGGGACGGCCGTGATGCAGGAGCCCCGTGGCAGGGCCGTGCTCGACGCGATCCTGGCGGCCCTCGCCGGGCTCGACGTCCGAGCCGTGGTGACCACGGGAGTCGAGGTCGACGAGGCCGACGTCCCCGCGCTCCCCGACCACGTCGAGGTCCGCGCGTTCGCGGACCATCGCCGGATCATCCCCGAGGCCCGCGCGGTCGTGACGCACGGAGGCGCCGGGACGGTGCAGGACGCGTTGCTGATGGGCCGGCCGATGATCGTGCTCCCCCAGTTCGCCGACCAGTTCCACAACGCCCAGCGGGTCGCCGAGCTCGGCCTCGGCGTCTCGCTCGTCGGCGAGGAGCAGACGAGCGAGCGCATCGCCGCTGCACTGACCCGGGTCAGGGCCGGGACCTACGACGCGGCCGTCCGGCGCCTCGCGTCCGAGGCGCAGGCCATGCCGGGCCTGGAGGAGGCCGTTCCCCGACTCGAGGCACTCGCGGCCTGCAGGTGAGGCCGGAGAGGTCCACCGATCGCGTCATGGACCGTCCGCCGGTGGGGTCGTCACCGCTCACACCGGGAAGATGCCCGCGAAGACGTCGGCGAAGACGGCGAGGACGAGGAACCAGACGCCGACGGCGACGAGGATCCAGCCGGCCCACCGTTTGACGACGGGGGCCTGGACCTGGATGCGCTCGAGCGTCGACTCCTCGGCGCGGGCGACGCCGAACGCGGCGGCGAACACGAGGACGACGAGCATCAGCCCGGCCACCAGGAAGGCGGTGAACGCCGCGCCGAAGCCGCCGATGGTGAGGGCGTAGCTGGCCAGACCGGCCAGGATGGGACCCGTTCAGCCGAAGCCCGCGAGCACGTAGCCGAACCCGAACGTCACGAAGCCGGCGACCGGGTGCTCGCGGCGGAGCGCCGCCGAGCGGCGAGCGAGCGGTCGTGCGGCCTCCTCGACCGCGTGCATGGAGAGCGGCAGGCGGCCGGTCTGCATCAGTCCGAGGAGGATCAGCAGCAGGCCGACGACCGTGCGGATCGTGATGCCGGCCGTGCTGGTGAACGTGACGCCGGCGAAGAGCGCCTCACCGCCGAGGCCGATGACGACGCCGGCGAGCACCATGAACACCGCCGCGCCGAGCGCGAGCGCGCCGCCGAAGACCGCTGGTCGGGCCGTGTCCTCGCCGTCCCCGGAGCGGCGGACGGCCTGTCGGCCGAGCAGTCCCAGCAGCAGCGGGAAGCTGCACGGCGAGAAGAACGAGGCGATGCCGGCCGCGGCGGCGAGACCCAGCAGGCCCGCGCCCTGCACTGCGGGGAGGTCGAAGCGCGGGTAGAGGACGTAGCCGGCGTAGCCCGCCAGCGCGATCGCGAGGACCGCGGCAGCCAGCAACCCGTACCGGCCCGCCGCACCACGCTGCTCCGTCCTGTCCGCAGCCCCGTCGGTGACCCGCTGGACGGGGAAGCCGGCGTCCGCCAGCAGCTCGCGGATGACGTCGTCGCTGATGCGGGCCTCGTCGTAGACGATCGTGACGACGTCCGTGGTCTGGTCGGGATCGACGCTCTCGATGCCGCCCCGGCCAGCGAGCGCACGGTTGATGGTCCGCTGGCATCCCTGACAGTGGATCCGCTCCACCGCGAACCGGCGCGTCCTCATCGCTGCTCCTGATCCCGGACACCAGCATGCAGGCCCGCACCCGCCGGCGGTCGGTGCCGACCCGGCCGACCGGCGAGGTCGCGCACGGCCCTGGCGGAGGCCGTGTCGCCACTGAAGGAGTGCTGCCCGGGCGAGCCGGTCCAGACCGGCACCGTCTGCAACGCCGGGACCATCTGCCACGCCGAGGCCGTGGACCGCCGGCTCGGCGACCACTTCGCGAACACGGACCGGCCCGGGGTCAGGCCGTCGCGTCGCCGGCGATGGCCTCGACCTGGTCCTGCAACGACCGTGGCTCGATCGGGTCGTGGATCGCGCGGATCTCGTCGAACCGCGCCGCGAGGTCGTCGGCGCTGGGGACGTCCTCGAGCCGCACGCCGGCGCTCTCCAGGATCGCGACACGGGCGTAGCGGCCGCCACCGACGGAGAAGATCTCCCCGGTGGCGGCGCACGTCTCGGACGCGAGGTAGGCGACGAGCGGCGAGACCCATGCGGGCTCGAGTCGTTCGAGGAGCTCGGCCGGGAGGATGTCCTCCGTCATGCGCGAGCGCGCGAGGGGCGCGATGGCGTTGCAGTGGATGCCGTAGCGCTGCCCCTCGAGCGCGAGCGTGCGCGTGAGCCCTACCAGGCCCATCTTCGCCGCCGAGTAGTTCGACTGGCCGAAGTTGCCGTAGAGGCCCGAGCCGGAGGTCGTGTTCACCACCCGACCGTAGGCCTGGTCCCGGAGGTGCGGCCACGCCGCCATCGTGACGTGGAAGGCGCCGGCGAGATGGACCCCCAGGACCGCGTCGACCTGCCCGGCGGTGAGCTTCGCGAAGGACGAGTCGCGGAGGATGCCGGCGTTGTTCACGACGATGTCGATCCGACCGAAGCCCTGGACGGCGTCGGCCACGATCGCCGCCCCGCCCTCGGGGGTGTGCACGCCGTCGTGGTTGGTCTCCGCATCGCCGCCGAGGTCGCGGATCTCGGCGACGACCTCCCCCGCCGGGTCCTCGTCGCCGGCGAGGTCGTTCACGAGCACGCGCGCACCGAGCGACGCGAGGGTCAGGGCGTGGCTACGGCCGAGACCGCGGCCGGCGCCCGTGACGATGGCGACGCGGCCGGCGAGGTCGACGGGCACGGGGTCCTCCAGGTCGATGGGGTGGTCGGGCGAGCGGGTCAGGCGGGACCCCAGCGGACGACGGACGACGCCCACGTGTACCCCGTCCCCGCGGCGAGCAGGAGCACGAGATCGCCGTCGGCGAGCTGGTCGGCGCGGTGCAGACGGTCCAGACCGAGGAGCGGGTCGACGCCGCTCATGTGTCCGGTGTCGTCGAGGTAGACGGCGCGGGCGGGGTCGACGCCGAGCTCGGCCACGATCGCGTCGTGGATCGACCGCTTCATGTGGATGCCGCACAGCGCGTCGACGTCCTCGAGGGACGCGCCCGACCGCTCCATGGCGGTCCGCGCCACGGTGACGAAACGGTCCATCGAGACCGGATCGAGCCGCTCCTTCATGCCCCGCGGATCGGGGACGTCGAGGCTGTGGCGTCCGGCGGCGACGGTCGCGTGCGATGCGGGCTCGACGCTGCCTCCGGCCGGCACCATCACGTCCAGGGCGAAGGAGCCGTCCGTGATGGTGTGGCACCCGAGGATCCGGTTCGTGGGGTGGTCGCGCCGCAGGAGTCCGGCGACGGCGCCGTCGCCGAAGTTGTAGGTGAAGCGGGCACGCTCGTTCGTGTAGTCGATGAGGTGCGACTCGCGGCAGGCGGCGACCGCGAGCACGGTCCGCAGCTGCGGCTCGGCGAGCATGAGGTCACGGCAGACGCGCAGCGCGACCGGGGTGCCGCAGGACACGTAGTCGAGCTCGAGCACGAACGCGTCGGTGATGCCGAGGCGATGGGCGATGTACGGCGCGGCCTGCCAGACGCTGTGGTCCTTCCACGTCGAGCCGTAGTAGACGACGGCGTCGACCTCGCCCGGGTCGACCCCCTGCTCGTCGAAGAGGCGCTGCGCCGCCGCGACGCTCATGTCGCTCACGTGCTCGTCATCTCCGGCGATGTGCTTCCCCCGGAGTCCGAACTTCTCGACGATGACGGCCTCGGGGATGCCGCTCGCGGCGCCGATCTCGGCAGCGGTCATCCAGCGATCGGGGAGGTAGCTGGCGGTGGCGGCGATGCCGACGGTGGTCACTCGTGCTCCCTCCCGGGTCCGGCGAGACCGCGGGTGATGAAGCGGGACATCTCGGCGAGGACGTCGTCCGGGACGTGGTCGTGACCGCTCCACAGGATCCAGCGCATGCCGACGATCTCGCCGATGCCCATGAGCATCCAGGCGATGACCTCGGGGTCGCCGGCGTCGACCTCGCCGCTCTCCATCGCGGCCTGCAGCGCCTCGACGTACCCGGCCGCGATGCGGTCGTAGTGGAGCTGCAACGACGCCGGCGAGACGAACTCCGCCTGGCGGATGATCCGGTACAGCGCCGGGTGCTCAGCGGTGAAGCGGAAGAACGCCGCGAAGCCACCGAGCTCGCGTTCCGTTCGGGTCCCGCCGCTCGCTGCGCCCTCGGACATGGCGCGGCGGACGCGCCGGTTGAGGTCGACGACGAGCTGCTCGAACACGTCCTGCTTGCTGGCGAAGTAGAGGTAGAACGTGCCCTGGGCGACGCCGGCGGCCTCGGTGATCTTCACGATCGAGGCCTCGTGGTAGCCGAGGTCGCTGAAGACCTCCTCGGCGGCCTCGAGGAGCCGCGTCCGGGTCCGCTGTCCTCGCGCCGAGAGCACCCGCCCGTCGGGACCGGTGGGCTCTGCAGCCTCGGTGACGGCGGTCACGCGCCCACCTCGTCCCAGCGTCGCCGGAGGTCGGTCTTCAGCACCTTGTTCATGGCGGAGCGTGGCAGCTCGTCGAGGAAGCGCACGTCGGTCGGCACCTTGAAGCGCGCGAGCCGCTCGCGGCAACGGTCGAGCAGCTCGTCCGCGTCGACGTCCGCGCCGTCCCGGACGACCACGAACGCCACGCCGACCTCGCCCCACCGTTCGTGCGGGACACCGATGACGGCGGCTTCCACGACCGCCGGATGGTCGTGGAGGACGGACTCGATCTCCGCCGGATAGACGTTCTCGCCCCCGGAGATGAACATGTCCTTCACGCGGTCGCGGATCCGGTAGAAGCCCTCGCCGTCGCGCTCGGCGACGTCGCCGGTGCGGAGCCAGCCGTCGACCAGCGCCCGCTCGGTGGCCTCGGGGTCGCGCCAGTAGCCGGCGAAGACGTTCGGCCCACGGACGAGGAGCTCGCCCCGCGCCGGGCCGTCGAGGAGGTCGCCGCTCTGCTCGTCGGCGAGCGCCACCTCCACGTGCGGGTAGGGCCTGCCGGCGTAGCCGAGCTTGCGGCGGGCGTGCTCGGGCGGGACGCACAGCACGTTCGGCGCGGCCTCGGTCAGCCCGTAGCCCTGCACGAGCATCACGTCGCGGTCGCCCCACGTCCGCAGGAGCGCCTCGGGCATCGGGGCGCCGCCCACGACGGCGAGCCGCAGGCTCGAGAGGTCCGCCTCGGCGAAGCCGTCCTGCTCGGCGGTGAACAGGTAGGTGGCCGGTACGCCCATCATGGTCGTGACGCGCTTGCGCGGGATGAGGTCCAGCACCCGGGCCGGGTCGAACGCCGGCTCGAGGACGACGGTCGCGCCCTTCCACCACGCCAGCAGCGGCTGCACGTTCCACCCGCCGACGTGGAACTGCGGCAGCACCTGCAGCACGACGTCGGTGGTGAGGACGTCGGAGGTCCGGTCGAACGAGAGGT
>JAHWKB010000328.1 GCA_019348115.1 Actinomycetota bacterium
ACGTGCTCGACGACGGCACCGTCCTGATCGACGACCCCCACCACCACGGCTACCTCGGGCGGCACCACCGGTGAGACGCCTCGTGGCCGGCTGACGCCGCGCCCGGGGACGGCGCACGCGTCACTCCTCCGCGGCGGCCCGCTCGGCCCGGGACTCGACGAAGAACGCGCCGAGCGCCGCGGCCAGTGCGGCGAACACGACCATCGCGAAGGCGGACAGGACGATCGAGAGGAGCCGTCCCGGGAGCGTCACCGGCTCGAAGACGAGCGTGCCGGTGGTCGCGACGTTGGCGGCCCACCACAGGGCGTCCCCGAGCGAGGCGAGGTCCTCGAGGTGTCCCCGCTCGAGCACGAACACGAGCTGTCCGCCCGAGACGATGGCGATGCCGGTCATGGCCGCGAGCAGGCCGATCCGGCCCTGCAGCAGGGTGCTCGCCGTCCCGATGGCGCGGTAGGACGATCCGAGGACCCGCGCCGCCGGGAGGATCCGGACCACGCGCAACGACTGGAACAGCCGCAGCACCCGCAGGGCGGGGAGGACCAGGAACAGCACCGACGGCCACCGGCGGCGCAGGAACCGCAGCGGATGGCCGGCGATCGCGAGCTTCACGAGGAACTCGACGACGAAGATGACCCAGATGACGTTGGAGATGGTCGCGAGGACGGTGCGCTGGTCGGAGGGCGCGACGAGCTCGTAGCCGAGGAACAGCGCCCACACCACCGCGAGCACGGCCATGAACGGGTCGAGGCGGCGCTCCACGATGCCGGCGAGCCGGTCGCGGCGGGTCGGCTCCTCGTCGGGGTCCGGGTCGAAGGTCGCGCCCGCGTCCCTCCCTGCACCGTCCGTCGTCACCGCGACCTCCTCGCCGCACGGAGCGTAGGACCAGCGGGACGCCGCGCGGCGTGGGCCGTTCGCCCGGGGAGCACCGCGCGCCGCAGCGGCGTCCTCCGCCCACACTGGGGAGCCCGACGGGAAGAGGACCCATGCTCACCGAGGACGACCAGCTCCGCCGCGTGCTCCAGGAAGCCAAGGTGATCGCCGTCGTCGGCGCCTCCGGCACGGAGGACAAGGCCGCCCACGACGTCCCGGCCTACCTCCAGGACCACGGCTACGAGATCGTGCCCGTGAACCCCGGCTCGGACCAGGTGCTCGGCCAGGACACCTTCGACGACCTCAGCGAGGTGGACCGTCAGATCGACGTCGTCGACGTCTTCCGTCCCGCCGACGAGGCACCTGGCATCGCCCGCAAGGCCGTGGCGCTCGGCGCGAACGTGCTGTGGCTGCAGCAGGGCATCTCGTCCGACGAGGCCCGGGAGATCGCGGAGGACGCCGGGCTCGAGGTCGTCATGGACGAGTGCATGATGGTCAGCCACCGTCGCCTCCTCGGCGACGCGTCGAGTTAGATGGCGACCAGCAGCGGCGCGTGGTCGCTCGGCTTCGGGCCCTTGCGGAAGTCGCGGTCGATACCGCACCGCCGGGCGCGTTCCGCGACGTCGGGTGTCGCGAGGAACAGGTCGATGCGCATCCCGAGCCCGCGGTGGAACGCGCCGGCGCGGTAGTCCCACCAGGTGAAGCCCGGTTCCTCCACCACGTGGCGGTGCACGTCCACGACGCCCGCGTCGAGCACGGCCTGGAGCCGTGCGCGCTCGTGCGGGCTCGTGTGCGTCGTTCCGACGAAGCGGCGCGGGTCCCACACGTCGGCGTCGGTCGGCGCGATGTTGAGGTCGCCGCCGAGGAGGAACGGGCCCGCAGCTGCGAGCGTCGCCACGCGGTCGCGCATCGCATCGAGGAAGCGGAGCTTGTCCGGGAAGCTCGGATCCGCGAGCGAGCGGCCGTTCGGGACGTAGACGCTCACGAGCCGCAGGCCCCTGACGGTCGCTTCGACCCAGCGCGCCTCGGCCGGCAGCGGCTCGCCGGCGAGCCCCCGCACCGGGTCGGTCACCTCGACGTCGTCCGGCACGAGGATCGCGACCCCGGCCCAGCGCCCCGTCGAGTGGTCGACGGCCTGGTAGCCGGCGGCCGCCAGCTCGAGGTAGGGGAACTGGTCCTGGGCGACCTTGGTCTCCTGGAGCAGCAGCGCGTCCGGCCGGTGGACCTCGAGGAACTCCAGCACCCGCTCCATCCGTGCGCGGACGGAGTTGACGTTCCAGGTCGCGATCAGCATCGGTCGTCCCCGCTCAGCGGTTCGTCTTCCTGCTGAACACGTCGCGCAGCGTGCCCGCGACCCAGGCCACGAGGTCGTGGGGCTGCTTCGTCGGGAGCGGCAGCTGGAGGACGGAGCCGTCGGACCTGTAGGTCCAGCCCGGGTGGAGCCGGTCGAGCCGGACCTCCTGCGAGCCCTCGAGGCTCACCGGCGCGATGCGGAGCTTGTTCGTGCTGGTGAGCGTGACCTCCTCGACGCCCCAGCGGCGCAGCGCCGCCTTCAGCGCGGCGAGCGTCATCAGACGGTCCGCGGCCGGGGGCGGCGGCCCGAAGCGGTCCTGCAGCTCGGCGGTGACGGCCTTCACGCCGGCGGCGTCGCGGATCGCGGAGATCTTCTTGTAGAGCTCGAGCCGCTGCTTCTCGTCCTCGACGTAGTCCTTCGGCAGGTGCGCGTCGACGGGCAGCTCGAGGCGGATCTCGATGTCGGGCGGGACGGCGTTGCCGGTGAGCTGCGCGACCTCCTCCTTGAGGAGCTGCGAGTACATCTCGAACCCGACCGCCGCGACGTGACCCGACTGCTCGGCCCCGACGACGTTGCCCGCGCCGCGCAGCTCGAGGTCGCGCATCGCGATCGACAGCCCCGACCCGAGCCGGG
>JAHWKB010000329.1 GCA_019348115.1 Actinomycetota bacterium
GTGGTGTCGAAGATGACGACGTCATCCCCGAAGGCGCGAGCCTGGCTCACGTCGAGTGGCTTGCCCATCTGCTGTCCTCTTCTACTTCTCGTTCACGCGGGTGGAGTGCTTCCCCGGTGGTGACTCCGCAGCCGCTGTCGTGTTGGGGGAGGACAGCGCTGCGGCGTCAAAGGATGAGAAGGAGGAACAGACCCAGGACGAGCGCCTCGAGCACGACGAACGCCCCGGCGGTGGGCCGGGGGGTCGCGGAGGCGGTGATCGACGTGTCCATGGGCCGGAGAGTGTGACCCAGGGTCGGAGGTCGCGCAAACAGCCCCGACCACGCGGCGCGCATCCGCTCACGTCCGAGCGCCCTCCGCGCGGATGCGCTTCGCGAGGTAGACGACCTCGGTCCCGTCGCCGTACGGGGCCGCCTCCCCGACCGGCACGAACCCGTAGCGGTCGTGGAACGCGAGGCTCACGTCGTTGCGGGGTCGGGTGTTGACCTCGGCCAGGAGCAGCGACGCGGACGATCGTGCGACCACGGCGTCGTACAGGGCGCGACCGACGCCGCGGCCCTGCGCCTGCGGCAGCACGACGACGCGGTCGACGTAGACGAAGTCGTCGTAGCGCGAGGAGAGCCAGGCGTAGTTCGGGCTCGTGTAGGCGACCCCCGGCGGCAGGGCGATCACGAACCCGGCCAGGTCCCCGTCGAGCTCGGCCGCGAGCGCCGATGCGGCCATGGGGACGAGCTCGGCGAGCCGCTCGGCGTCGAGCTCGCCGACCGCCGGGACCGCGGCGTTGTTGCGGACGAGCACCTCGGGGAGGTCGTCCTCGACGAGTGGACGGATGCGGACGTCGGACATCGGCAGGCTCGCAGGTGGTGAGGTGCGGACAGGTCGTGGCCGCGGGGACCGTAGACGGACGGGGTTAGGGTGGGCGGCCACCGACAGTGGGCGGGAGGCCGGGTGGGACCTGGGGACGCAGACGCGACGCTCGCCGCGGCGCGGGCCGCGTCGGCGGCCGCCGCCGAGGCGAGCGGCATCCGCATCGCCGACGTCCACGACCACGAGCACCTCACCGGCGTGTCGCGGCTGTTCGACGAGGTCTGGGGCCGTGCGCCCGACGCCGGCGGGATCATGCCGACCGAGCTCCTGCACGCGATGGAGCACGCCGGCTGCCAGGTGACCGCGGCGTTCGCCGGCGCCGACGGCGACGAGATGGTCGGCGCCACGGCCGCCATCCTCGGGCGCGACCCGGACGGCGGAGAGGCGTACCTCCACTCGCACATCACCGGCATCGTCGGCGACGCGCAGCTGCGGGGCGTCGGGTGGGCGCTCAAGCAGTACCAGCGCGCCTGGTGCCTCGAACGCGGCATCACCAACGTGCGCTGGACCTTCGATCCGCTCGTGCGTCGCAACGCCGTGTTCAACCTCGTGAAGCTCGGGGCGCGCCCGATCGCGTGGCTCGACGACGCCTACGGCCCGATGCCCGACCGGCGGAACGCCGGCCTCCCGACCGACCGCTTCGTCGCGTCCTGGGACCTCACCGAGGCCCGCGTCGCACGTGCGGCCGGCGGGGCGTTCGCCGAGCCGCGACTGGAGGGGCTGCGCCGCGCCGGCGCGGTCGAGATCCTCCGCGACGAGGACGGCGAGCCGGTCACCGCCGACGCCGACGGGCCGCGCCTGCTCGCGCAGGTGCCGGCGGACATCGAGGCCATCCGGGCCGAGGACCCCGACCGGGCGCGACGCTGGGCCGACGCCGCCCGGGCGACGCTGGGACGGGCCCTGCAGGCCGACCACCGCGTCACCGGCGTCACCCGCGACGGCTGGTACGTGCTCGGACGCGACGAACAGGTGGAGGAGCTGCGATGAGCCGGTACGACGAGGCGGCCCGGGCCGCCGAGGAGGCACTCGAGCCCACCACCATCGAGTCGGTCGAGTTCCGCAAGGTCGAGCTGCCGCTGCGGAGTCCGTTCCGCACCTCGTTCGGCACCCAGCACGCCCGCGAGGTGCTGCTGCTGAAGGTCACGACCGACGGCGCCGCGGGCTGGGGCGAGGTCGTCACGACCGCCGCACCCCTCTACTCCTCGGAGTACACCGACGGTGCGGCGCACGTCCTGGAGCACCACCTCCTTCCCCGCATCGCGGCCGTCGGGAGCGTCACCGCCCACGGGCTCGCCGAGCTCCTGCGGCCGGTCCACGGCCACCGCATGGCGAAGGCGGCGCTCGAGATCGCGCTCCTCGACGCGCAGCTGCGCGTCGCCGGCGTCCCGCTCGCCTCGCACCTCGGGGCGGTCCGCGACCGCGTGCCGTGCGGGGTCTCGATCGGGATCCCCGCCGGCGGCGCGCCGCAGCTGATCGAGCAGGCGCAGGGCTTCCTCGACGACGGCTACCTCCGCATCAAGGTCAAGATCGAGCCCGGCTTCGACGTCGCCCCGGTCGCCGCCGTGCGTGAGCACTTCGGTCCGGACCTGGCGCTCCAGGTCGACGCGAACGCCGCCTACTCGCTCGACGACGTCGCCGTCTTCGAGGCGCTCGACGAGCTCGGGCTCGAGCTCATCGAGCAGCCGTTCCGCGAGGAGCGGATCCTCGACCACGCCCGGCTCGCCGAGCGGCTCGACACACCGATCTGCCTCGACGAGTCGATCGTCGACGCGGCCGCGGCGGTCGACGCCATCGAGCTCGGCGCGACGAGCATCGTGAACATCAAGGCGGGACGGGTCGGCGGCTACCTCGAGGCGGTGCGGGTCCACGACGCCTGCGCCGCGCACGACGTCCCCGTGTGGTGCGGGGGGATGCTCGAGACCGGCA
>JAHWKB010000098.1 GCA_019348115.1 Actinomycetota bacterium
GGCACCATCGCGCGGCCGAACGCGCCGTCGGCGAGGGTCACGTCGACCTCCACCGTGGGGTTGCCGCGGCTGTCCATGACCTCACGGCCACGGACCGACTCGATGCTCGACAGCTCCATCTCCCTCGTCCTCCGGACGTCGCACCGACCTCCGTCGCGCGGCATGACGGTACGCGACGGTCGTGCTCTTGGGCAACAGTTCGTTACAAGTTCAACACCAGCACCACCGTGCCGGTCGTGCCGGACCCGTTCAGCGTCGCGGCGCGGCGGTGGCGAACACGCCGGCGATCGCCGCGAGCATCGCACCCAGGAACGCCCCGCGGCCGCGTGATCCCGGCGACAGCGCCGCTCCCACCGCCACGCCGAGCGCCCCGGCGCCGGCGACGAGGAGCGCCACCTGCCGGGGCTCGAGGTCCCGGCGTGCCGGGACGTCGCCGGTGTCGCCGATGGGGTGCTCGTCCCAGCCAGCCAGGACGTCACGGTCCCCGGCGGGGTCCGTGGTCCGGACCCGTGCCGGCGGGAGGTCCGGCGGGCGGACGGCCGGCTCGTCGGGGGGCCGGACGCTCGCGGAGAACATCTCGACGGTCAGCGTCGTGTCGCACTTCGGACACGGCGCCGGCGCCGTCGCGAGGCCCGAGATCAGGGCCTTGCTGAGGAACCTGGCGCACTCGGGGCACTGGTCGGGCACGTCGCGACTCCTCGAGCGGGTCTCGCGAGCCTAACGCCCGTGTCGTCCACCCGGGGCCCGACCGGACCGGTGGAGAGCTTCGGTGAGCCGTCCGGCCGGGCGGCGGTCAGGCGCGCCGGCGCCGCGCCAGCACCAGGCCGGCCGCAGCCGCGACGACACCGGCGAGCGGGGCCCCGCCGCCGGTCGCGGGGAGCGGCCCGGGGCCGCCGGCGCCGGGCGCTCCAGCGCTGGCACCGGGGCCGGCGCTGGCACCTGCCGCGAGCACGCCGTGGTGCTCCCCCTCGTCCAGCGCCAGCGAGCGCCCGTCCGAGAACCGCACCACCGTCGGCCCGTCGGTGGTGATCGCGTAGGTGATGTCCTTCCCGCCCAGGCAGGCCTCCTCCACGTCGACCGTGACCGACGCCACGTTGGAGAAGGTCGCCTCGAGGCGGTCCTCCTCGGTGGTCGGCTCGCCGCCCACGATGTGGCGGTTCTGCGACACCCAGGCGAAGGCGGCCGGACCGACGCCGGCGTCGTTGCCGTCCTCGAACAGCGGGCGCTCGCCGCCGCACGCCGAGGTCGTCGCCTCGAGGTCGATGTAGGCGTCCTCGCGCCCTCGGATCGCCGACAGCCAGTAGGCCTCGTCATGCCGGATCCCGAACTCCTCGTTCCCGAGGAACGCGGCGGTCCGGTAGACGACCGTCGCCACGTCGGTCACGCGCGTGAGCTCGGACGTCCACGCCGCCTCCTTCTCCCAATCGTCGGCGAGCGCGAACGTGAAGTGGTCCGCGTACGGGTGGAGGAAGTACTCGTACGCCCCGCCCTCCGCGGCGAAGCGCTGGGCCATCGCGGTGTGCGTGTGTGACTGGACGAGCTCGTCGGCGCCGGCGTAGAGGAGGGCGCTCGGGACGTGCCGGAGGTTCCGCACGAAGTCGATGACGTTGCCGACGGCGCCGGAGTCGTACTCGTTGAGTGCGGTCCCGGTCGGGTTGTTGTTGCCGTCACCCGTGAACCCGACCCAGTTGATCATCCCGGCGAACCGGTGGGGGTAGAGCATCGCGAAGCGGTAGGCCCCGTAGCCACCCATCGAGTAGCCGCCGGAGAAGACCCGGTCCGGATCGACGTCGTACGTCGTGGTGACGTCGTCGAGGACGTCGAGGACGTCGCGCTCGGAGATGTCGGAGTAGTAGCCCACCGGTCCGCGCCCGAGCGGCACCACGATGATGCGGTCGAGGGCCTCGCCGAGCTGCGACTGCATCCCCGGCTGGTCGACGAGGCTGGCGTGGTTGGCGTTGCACCCGTGCAGGGCCAGCTGCAGCCCCGTGGGTCCGTCCCCCTCCGGGATGTAGATCCCGTAGGGCTGGTAGCGGCCGAAGTAGTGGAACGCCTGCTCGCAGATCTCCCCGGAGTTCCCGTCGCGGCCCCACACGGGGTCGTAGGACATGCCCTCACCGGTCCCGATCGTGTGCTCGGAGACGTACACGCGCGAGTGGTAGCCGCTCGGCTCGGCCGCGGGGCGCGTGGCGCCGCTCGTCAGGTCCGCGACGACGACCTCGGCGGCGAAGGCGGAGATGTCCCCGTCCTCGAGTGCGGCCGCCTGCCGGTCCTCGAACCAGTTGCCGACGCGGGTCTCCTCGTCCGTGCCGCGGAACGCGACGTTCATGACGGTGCCGTCGGCCTGCGCCGTCACGGCCTGGACGCGCCAGCGCTCGCCCGCCGGGAGCGGGAGGCGCCCCGTGATCAGGTTCGGGACCGGGTCACCGGTGCGGAACGTCTCGAGCACCTCCCAGCCGTCGCTCGAGATGCCGAGGTCGAGGTCGCCGTCGATCCACGCCCCGCCGCCGGTCGTCGGGTCGGCGTCGGTGTCGATGGCGATCGCGGCGACGGTCTGGCCGGGCTCGTACAGCGCGTTCAGCTCGAAGACCGCCTCGAGCTCGTCCCCGACGATGCGCAGGGTGAGGTCGACGAGGTCCGCCGTGGCGCCCAGGACACCCGGGTAGCGCTGGTCGCCGGCGGTGCCGGACAACGAGCCGGTGTTGCGCGCCGGCGGCACGGTCAGCGGCTCGTTCGCGCCGTAGTCGTCGAACACGTAGTCCCGGTAGACGAGCGCCCCGTCGCAGAGCTCGACGATGCCGCCGATCCACGACTCCTCGGAGCACCCCTCGGCCGCACCCGCCGCGGCGGACGGCAGGACGAGGACGGACAAGGCGACGAGCGCGGCGAGTGCGAGCGTCGTAGGGACGGCGAGGGCGCGGCGGGATGCGGGATCGACCATGGGACTGCTCCGGGAGCGACGGCGACGAAGGGCGTCGACCGGCACACTTCGACGTCGTGCCCCGGAACCCCTCCGACGTCAGCCCGTCCCGTCGGCCGCCGTCTTGACCTCGTCCCACAGCGCGAGCCAGGCGTCGCGGTCGAGGTCCGCCGGGCCGGTGCCACGCTCCGCGGCGAGCGCGAGGACCGCGTCGAAGCGGGCGCGGAACTTCGCCGCGGCCCGGCGCATCGCGGCCTCGGGCTCGATGCGGAGGTGGCGCGCCAGGCCGACCACGGCACCCAGGAGGTCCCCGAGCTCCTCCTCGCGCGCCTCGTCGGTGGTCGCGTCGGCGAGCTCGGCGAGCTCGAGCTCGATGCGCGCACGCGGCTCGGTCTCGTCGCGCCAGTCGAAGCCGAGCTTGGCAGCCTTCTTCTGCAGCTCCTCCGCGAGCATCAGCGCGGGCAGGCCCGCCGGCACGCCCTCGAACGGTCCGGTCCGTCCCTTCTCGTCCTGCTTCAGCTGGTCCCAGCTCGCCTGGACCTCGTCGGCGGTCGACGCGTCCCCGTCGGCGAACACGTGCGGGTGACGGCGCACCAGCTTGCCAGCGATGCCGGTCGCCACGTCGTCGATGCCGAACGCCCCGCGGTCGAGCGCCACCTGCGCGTGGAAGACGACCTGGAGGAGGACGTCGCCGAGCTCCTCCTGGAGGTGCTCGTCGTCCCCGGACTCGATCGCGTCGAGGAGCTCGTAGGTCTCCTCGACCAGGTACCGGACGAGCGACGCGTGATCCTGCTCGAGGTCCCACGGGCATCCGCCGTCGGGGTCGCGCAGCCGACGCATGACGTCGACGAGGCGCAGGAGCTCGAGGCCCGCCGGCGCGGTCGAGAGGAAGACGAACTCGACCTCCACGTCCCCGGCCTTGGCCGCCTCGAGACCGACGAGACGCGCGAACCCCTCGTCGCCGGGCCCGAGGAGGTAGACGGCCGAGCCCTTCGACGCGGCCGTCTCGAGGAGCCCCTTGGCGAGCTTGCGCTCGGTCGGGGAGCCGGGCTGGAGGAGGTCGAAGCGCCCCTCCAGCTCGCCCGGGACGACGGCCTCGAGGTCGACCCCGGCGAAGTAGAGGTGCGTCGCCGACGGGTGGGCCTCGGGGTCGCGCACGAGCACGACGTCAGCCGCCGCGAGCGCGTCCCAAGCCGGGAACGGCAGCAGGCCGGGGAGGACGTCGCTCGTCTCGACGAGGACGATCCGGCTCATCAGGCGGTCCCGCTGCCGCCACCGACGGTCTCGGGCGGGAGGATGCTGGCGGTCGTCGCGTCCCACCGGCCGAAGCGGGAGTTGACCTCGACCTTCGAGCGCTCGAGGAGGTCGGTGACGAACGTGCGGTAGCCCTCCTCGCTCTGTCCGCCGGCGAGCTCGGCCTCGAGGTCCTCCCGGACGTCCTCGAACGACAGCGTCTCGAAGCCGTCGAAGCGGATGACGTGCCAGCCGAACTGGGTCTCGACCGGGCCGACGATGTCGCCCGGCTCGGCGTCGCGGAGCGGCTCGACGTACTCGGGGTCGAGCTGGGTGATCGGGAACGAGCCGAGCTCGCCCTGGTTGGCCTGGGCGGACGGGTCGATCGACCGCGCGGCGGCGAGCTCGTTGAAGTCCTCGCCGCCTTCGAGGAGCGTGATCACGGCCTGTGCCTCCTCGCGCGTCTCGAGGAGGATGTGCGCCGTCGTGACCTGCTCGTAGGTGTCCCTCCGCTCCTCGTACAGCGCCCGGAGCTCGTCCTCGGAGACCTCGACCTGCTCGTCGAAGGACGCCTGGAACTTCTCCTGCCGGATGCGCGCAGCGAGCTGCTCGCGCGCCTCCGCCTCGGTCAGGCCGATCTCCTCGAGGAGCGCCCGGAGCGCCTCCTCGCCGCCCTCCTGGAGGGCGATCTCGGTCTGCCAGCGCTCCTCGACCTCCTCGGCGGACGCGGTGATGCCGGCCTCGCGGATCGCGCCCTCCAGGAGCTCGTTCTGGATGAGGCCCTGGAGGACGGTCTGCTGGATGGTGTCGGCCTGGGCGACCCGCTGGTCCTCGGGGAGTTCGGCGAACTGCGGCGACTCGAGCTGCTGGCGCACGAAGCGCTCCAGCTCGGAGACCGGGATCTCCTCCCCGTTCACCACCGCGGCGACGTCGGCGGACACGCCCGTGCATCCGGTCAGGAGGACGGCGCCGGCGGCGAGGGCGGCGAGGAGCGAGCGACGGAACACGGCGAGGAGACTCCCAGGTGGAAACGGCCCTGGAGTGTATCCAGCCGACGGCGGACCCCCGGAGGGCGACCGAGGGCCCGCGGCGCGTTCCCACCCGTTCCGAGAACGTCTACCCTGCCGCCATGGAACGCGACGGACACACCACGATCGAGGACCGGCTGCGCCGGACCCGGCAGCGCTACACGGCCGGCCGGCGGCAGCTCGCCGAGGTCCTTGCCGGCGCCGGACGTCCGCTCGCGATCCCCGAGCTCCGCGCGGCGGGGGTCGACCAGTCGCAGTCGTCGGTCTACCGCAACCTCGCCATCCTCGAGCAGTGCGGGGTGGTGCGCCGGCTGGCCTCGTCCGACGACACCGCGCGGTTCGAGCTGGCGGAGGACCTCACGGGCCACCACCACCACCTGGTGTGCTCCGACTGCGGGACGATCGAGGACATCGCGCTGTCGCCAGCGGTCGAGTCGGCGCTCGCGGCCGCGGTCGACGAGGCACGGTCACGCCACGACTTCAGCGCCGACGCCCACCGCTTCGAGCTCGTGGGGTCCTGCGCCGACTGCGCCTGAGGCTCAGGGCGCCGGGGCGGCGGACCGTCGTCGGGCCGCCGTGATCGAGTCCCGGACCGTGAGCACGAGGAAGAACTCGAGCACGGTCACGAGCGCGATCGTGGGGGCCGCGGCGGTCCCCATGTGGTAGCTGACGAGCATCCCGACGACCACGCCGACGGCGCCGAAGCCGATGGCGGCGAGCGTCATGACGGGGACGCGCCGGGCGAAGAGGGCGGCCGTCGCCGGCGGCGCGACGATGAACGCGAAGACCAGCAGGGTCCCGACCGTCCGGAACGACGTCACGATGGCGAGCGCGACGAGCGCCAGGAGCGCCGCGTGGGTCGCCTTCGGGCGCAGCCCCAGCGCCTCGGCCTTGACCTCGCTGAAGGTCAGGACGAGGAACGGGCGGTACAGCGCCACGCTGACGACGAGGGTCACGACCACGGCGACCGCGGTGACCACCACGTCCTGGGTCGTCACGCCGAGCGGGTCGCCGAAGAGGAAGCTCGTGAGCGCGCCGGCGAACGACGACGAGGTCGACACGATGGCCACGCCGAGCGCGAGCATCCCGACGAAGAGCAGCGCGATGCCGACGTCCTCGGCGAGCCGCGCGCGGCGGTGGACGACGTTCACGCCGGCGACCATGACGCCGGCGCCGAGCGCCGCCCCGATCGTGAGATCGAACGCGGCGAGGTGCGCCACCGCGATCCCCGGCAGCACGCCGTGCGCGAGCGCGTCGCCCATGAACGACATGCCGCGGAGCACCACCCACGTGCCGACCACGGACGTCATGACCACGGTCAGGAGCCCCGCGAGCAGGCCGATGCGGATGAAGCCGTAGCCGAGCGGCTCGACGAACCAGTCCACCGTGCCTCCTCGGTCGTGCGGGCTCCCCGTGGCCTCAGCCGAGCGCGTCGACGATCAGCTGCGCGTCGGTGCGGAGGAGCCCCTCGTACGTCTCGGCGCCGGAGCCTGCCTCACCGAGCGCGTCGGTGTACAGCTCCACGACCGCGACGTCGCGGCCGACCTCGCGGGCCAGCGCCTGGGCGAGCCGGTCGTCGGTGGTGTTCTCGGCGAAGATCGCGGGGACGCCCGTGTCCCGGATGAGGTCGGCGAGCTCGGCGAGCCGGCCGGCGCCGGCGGACGCCAGGGTCCCGCCGCCGGGGATGACGGTGCCGACGATCTCGAGGTCGTAGCGCTCGGCGAGGTAGCCGATCGCGGCGTGGTTGGTCACGAGCACGCGACGCTCCGGGGGGATGGTGGCGAAGGTCTCGCGCAGCTCCTCGTCGAGCGCGATCAGCCGTGCGGCGGCGTCCGCACCCCGGCCCTCCCACTCCTCGTCGGGCAGCTGGTCGTCGACCTCGGCCAGCGCGGCAGCGATCAGCGCCACGCCGTCCGCCATCCGGACCGGGTCGAACCAGACGTGCGGGTCCGGTCCCTCGGCGTGGTCGTCGGCGTCCTCGCCCGCGTGGGCGTCCTCGGTGGCGTCCTCGTCCTCGGTGGCGTGCCCGTCCTCGCCCGCGTGGCCGTCCTCCGCGTCGTCGATCGCGAGGTCGAAGGCGAGCGGGTCGAGCGCCGGCGCGACCTCGAGGACGGTGGCGCCGTCCTGCGCGGCGGCGTCGAGGAGGTCGAGGAGGGACTCCTCGAGGTCGAGGCCGTTGGCGATCACGAGGTCCGCGTCACGGACCGCCGCCGCCTGCGCGGCCGACGGCGAGAACGCGTGGGGGTCGACGCCCGACCCCATCAGCACCTCGACCTCGCCGGCGTCACCGACGAGGTCGGAGACGATGTCGCCGAGGATGGACGTCGTGGCGACGACCCGGAGGTCGCCCGTCGCAGGTGCCGCGTCCTCCCCGGCCGGCCCACCGCCGGCGCAGCCGCCCGCGACGAGCGCGAGGACGATCAGGCAGCCGAGGATGGAGGGGCGGCGGTGGGACACGGAGGGACCTCGGGGAGAGTATCGAGAATGATTCCTAGAATACCACCCGTCCGCTAGCATGGGCACCCCGCCGACCGGGAGCCACGTGACCGCTCCGTCCCTGCCGTCCGACGCCGCCGCCCCGGCGGTGCACGCGCACGACCTCGTCGTCTCCTACGACGGGGTCGTGGCCCTGCGGGCGGCCGACCTGACGCTCCCCCGGGGGCGCACCACGGCGCTGATCGGGCCCAACGGATCGGGCAAGTCCACCCTCCTCAACGCCATCGCGGGCCTCGCCGAGGTGCAGGGCGTGATGAACGTGCTGGGGCGCCGCCCGCGGGTGGCCCGTCGGAGCATCGCGTACGTGCTCCAGACGACGGGGATCAACGAGCGCGTCCCGCTGACCGTCCGCGAGGTCGTGACGATGGGTCGGTACGCGGAGCTCGGGGCGGTGCGCCGCCTCCGCGCCGAGGACCGCGAGATCGTCGACGACTCGCTCGAGCGCCTCGACATCACCGACCTGGCCGGCCGGCACATCACCGAGCTCTCCGGCGGGCAGCGGCAGCGTGTCTTCGTCGCCCAGGGCCTGGCCCAGCGGGCGGATCTGCTGCTCCTCGACGAGCCGGGGACCGGGCTCGACTTCGTCTCCGAGGAGCGCATCGCGGACGTCGTCCAGCAGGAGGTCGACCGCGGACGGACCGTGATCGTGTCGACGCACGACTTCGCGGACGCCCAGGCAGCGGACGTCGTCGTGCTCCTCGCCGGCGAGGTCGTCGCGGTCGGGCCGCCCGAGGACATCCTCACCCAGGAGCTCATCTCGACGGCCTTCGGGGGCCACGCCCACGTGCTCGACGACGGCACCGTCCTGATCGACGACCCCCACCACCACGGCTACCT
>JAHWKB010000099.1 GCA_019348115.1 Actinomycetota bacterium
AGCAGGAACTCGCGGTCGTAGTCGAGGCTGCCGTCGATGCCGATGTTGAGCTCGGCCCCGTGCAGGAGCGCCATGTCGGGGTAGCGCTCGTTCAGCTCCCGGAGCTCACGCCGCTGGGCGAGCATGCCGGCGCGGTCGATGCCGTTGATCGTGAGGTTCTCGGCGTGGTCGGTGATCGCGAGGTAGACGAGCCCGCGCTCGGCGGCCGCGGCGACCATCGCCTCCATCGTGTCGCGGCCGTCGCCGGACCAGGTCGTGTGGTCGTGGAGGTCGCCGCGGAGGTCCTCGACGGTCGGGAGGTCGGGCAGCGTGCCGTCGGCCGCCCGCTCCAGCTCGCCGGCGTCCTCGCGCATCTCGGGGGTGACCCAGGCGAGCCCGAGCGCCGCGTAGACGTCCTCCTCGGTCTCGCCGCGGAGGTGCGCGGCCTGCTGCGGCCGCGGCGGCGGGGGCGCCCCCTCCTCGGCGTCGGGGGGGAGCGGGGCGAGCCCGTACTCGTTGAGCGTGAGGCCACGCTTCAGCGCCCGTTCCCGCAGGCGGATGTTGTGCTCCCTCGAGCCCGTGAAGTAGACGAGGGCCGCCCCGTAGGCGGCGGTCGGGACCACGCGGAGGTCCACCTGCATGCCGTCGAAGGTGACCACCGAGGTCTTCGTGTCCCCGGACGCGAGCACCTCGGAGACCTCGGGGTGGGCGACCAGGGCGTCGACGATCGGCGTCGGCGTGTCGGACTCGACGAGGATGTCGATGTCGCCGATCGTGTCGCGGAAGCGGCGGAGGCTGCCGGCGTACCGGACGCGTCCGGCCTCCGGCACGTCCTCGAGCCGCGCGACGAGCCGCTCCGCCAGGGGCATCGCCTGCGCGATCGGCACGCGGCGGTCGCGGTCGGCGAGGGCGAGGCGCTCGATGGCCCGCGCGAGGTTGGCCGCCGTCTTCTCGCCCATCCCGGGCAGCTCGGCGAGACGGCCGTCGGAGATCGCCTGCTGGAGGGAGGCCAGGTCGGTGACCCCGAGCACCTCGCGGAGGAGCGCGATGCCCTTGGGCCCCAGCCCGGGCACCCGCATCAGCTCGAGCTGCCCCTTCGGGTACTTCTCGCGGAGCTCGTCGAGCTTCCGGATGGAGCCGGTGTCGACGTACTCGCGCACCTTCGCCGCGATGGCCTTGCCGATCCCCTTGACCTCGAGGAGTTCCTGCGTCGACATCTCCCGGACGTCGCGCGTGACGCCCTTCACGGCCCGGACCCCGTTCTGGTAGGCGCGGACCCGGAACGCCTGGGGCGACCCCTCCTCGATCTGGGTCAGGGTCGCGAGCTCGTGCAGGAGCGCGGCCACCTCGTCGTTCGTCCGCGGCACGGGGACCCTCCTCGCCGGCGTCGGCTGCCGGCGAGGGAGCGTACGAGTCGCGGCGGTGGGCCGTGGGTCCGACGCCGATCGACGCCGGACCCACGGCGGAACCGCCCTACGCAGGTCGGCACGTGGGCCAGGCGAGAGGCTCGGCGGCGGTCCGCTCAAGCGGGCTCTCGCCGAGCCCGCGCTCGATGATGCACACCGTCGAGCCGTCCACCCGCAGGTGGGTGTAGCCGACGTTGTCGGTCACGTCCTGCTCCAGCAGCGCGTGGTCGATGTTGACCCGCTGCACGAGCAGGTACTCGCCGTCCTCCAGCCGCTGCCAGGTCCCGTCGGCGCCCTGGGTCGCGAACGGCACGTAGCTGTCTCCGGTGGCGTAGCTGTACGTGTCGCCCCACCCGGCGGAGAGCCCGATCGCGACGCGGTCGAACCGGAGCGAGCCACTCTCCCCGACACAGCCGTCGCTGTCCTGCGCCCCGCGCGGGTCCTGCTCGAAGCTCGTGGCGAAGTCGGTCATGAACCAGTCGTGGCCGCAGTTGCCGACCTTCGGCGTCTCGGAGACGGGTTCCCTGGACCGGGTGCCGTCCTCGTACGTGTACAGCTCGACGGAGTACATCGGGTCGTAGTGGTAGTGCTGGTGCCCCTCGTGGAGGTGGTACGTCCCCGCCTCGCGGGTCACCGACCGTTCGAGCTCGTACTCGTCACGCTGGGAAGGCGGCCAGAAGAGGCGCTGGACCGCATCGCCTTCGATGCCACCGTCGGCGAGGGGCTCGAACTCGATCCGGAGCGGTCCCTCACCGGCGTTGCGGTAGCCGTAGGAGAAGCGCAGCCGCAGGTCGCACGGCAGCCCCGCGTTCTGCTCCGGGTCATCCAGTCCGACGCAGCCGTCCACCGGGTTCAGCATCAGCTCGTAGGGGACGAGCGGCTCGAGGTCCGGCAACAACAGCCCGCGGCCGTTGCTGGACCGGTAGGGGGGATCGAGCTTCACGCGTGCCTGGAAGCCTCTGTTGGGCGACGAGATGGACGATGCGATGACGACGGCGACGTAGGTGGGGTCCGTCGGATCGTCGAGGAACGCCTCGAGGTGGCCGTGGCTGTCAGCGAGGCTGACGGGCGGATCACCCCACGGCGGCGTCACGGGCGCGGCCCGTTGCAGCTCCCGCGTCTCCCACGACCAGGCCGCCCGCGTGAGCTCCGTCCCGTCGGCGTCGAGGAGGACCACGTCGTAGCGCGGCCTCCCCCCCTTCCGCTCCAGGAAGGCCTGGCGGTAGTCGATGCCGAACCGCAGCCGCTCCCCCGACCGGCGTCCGCCAGGCAGGACGAGGTCGTAGCGGAAGCAGTCGTAGTCCGTCCCACAGCGGGCGATCGACGGCCTCACCGCCTCGGCCACGGCGGTGTCCGAGGGCTCCTTGGCCGTCTGCGTCGGCAGGTAGATGCCTTCCCGGTCGACCTCGACCGTGGTGGTCGCCGCGTACTCGGGTTCGTCGGTCGGCAGGCTGGCCGTGGGAGCGACCGCCGCGATCAGGGAACCGGCGGCGAGGCCGGCGAGGATCCTGGTCGTGCGCCTCCGCGGCGTCGGGTCGGTGCCGCCGTTGGCGCGGCGGCTGGACTTTGCTGTTCGCATCGGTCGTCCTCCGGAGCAGGCTGACGGTCGCCGTGACCGCCACGCTCCGACGCTACGGAGGGCCGCAGAGCGGGCCCATGGGGCGCTCCCGCGACGGGCGCAGGGGTTCGCCCGGGGTCGTACGGGGGCTCCCGGGCCCCGCGTCGAGGGTGGACCCTGGAGGGCGGGCGAGGGTCGGCGGCCCAGCTCAGACCAGGGCGTCGGACGGTGTGGGGGACGGACCGACCGGCCGCGAGCGGAGGAGATGGACGGTGAAGGTGGAGCCCACGCCCGGCTCGCTCGTGAGCGACAGCGTGGCCCCCTGGGCGTCGACGAGGTGTCGCGTCAGCGCGAGCCCCAGCCCGGTCGAGAGCTGGTCGCCCTGGGGGGACGCCCCGGGGACCCGGTAGAAGGGCTCGTAGATGCGGTCGTGGACGTCCGGAGGTATGCCGATGCCGGTGTCGGCCACGCTCACGTCCACGGAGGTCCCGCTGGCGGTGGCCGTCACGGTGACGCGACCCCCCGACGGGGTGTACTTGGCGGCGTTGTCGACCAGGTTCACGAGGACGTCCCGGAGTCGCGTGCCGTCCGCCCGGACGGCCGGCACGTCCTCGTGCACCTCCATGTCGAGCGTCACGCCTGACGCAGCGGCGATGCCGGCGAACGTCGGCTGCAGCTCGCGGAGGACGGAAGCCAGATCCACGTCGTCCAGCGTGATGTCGAGCCGGCCCGTCGCGGCCCGTGCCACCTCGAGGACGGCGTTCACGACCTCGAGCAGCTGGTCGGTCGAGGCCTCCACGGCCTTCCACGCCGGCGTCGAACGCTGACCGGCGCGGCGGTAGACGGGATCGAGCATCATCTTCGCCTGGCTCCGGATGACCGCGATCGGTGTCCGGAGCTCGTGGCTGAGCGCAGCGAAGAAGTCGGTCCGCTCCCGCAGCAGCCGCTCGACCTCGGCGGTGCGCTCCGCGACGCGTGCCTCGAGGTGCTCGCGTCCGTCCTGCAGCTCGGCGGCCATCTGGTTCAGGACCCCGGCGAGCTCCCCCAGCTCGTCGTCGGAGAGCACCCGCGCGCGAGCCTGCAGCTCGCCGTCCGCCAGCTGCAGGCTCGTCGCGTGGAGCTCACGGACCTGCCGCAGGACGGAGCGTGACAGGAGGACGCCGATGGCGACCAGCCCGAGCATCGCGGCGACGAGCACCGCCGACAGCCGCAGCGCGGCGTGACGGGAGAAGGCGACGACGACATCGGCGGGGGCGGTCACCGCGATCGTTCCGAGCCGCTGACCCCGCACCTGCAGCGGCGAGAACACCGTGGCGTGTCGCCGACCATCGATGACGGCCGTCCGCCGGACGAGCGCCTCCGGCACCGTGGGTGCGGCGGCGGCTGCCGCCGGCCCCACCGCAGCGACGACCTCGCCGTGATCGTCGTACAGCACGATGCCCGTGTCGCCGTCCGGGAGCTCCGACCGGAGCTCGTGGACGAGCGTCGTCACCTCCACGCCGGCCACCGCAGCGCCGACGAGCCGGCAGCCCGGCGCGTCCACGCAGACGGGTGCGGCGACGAGGAGCTGCCGGGCGCCGCCCCACCGACCCAGCTGGACGCTGGGGTCGTCCGGACCGCTCAGGGCCCCGACCAGGGCACCCGCCTCCGCACCTTCGCCCGTCGGACCACCTCCCACCGCACGGCCCTCTGCGTCGACCACCGCGAGGACGCCGAGCTCCGTCTTGAGCGAGCGCACCGACGCGAGGAGCGTCTCCACCTCCTCGACCCGGCCCATCGCGACCGCGCCGGCCATGCCCTCGACGTTGGCCGCGTAGCTCGCCGCCTCGAGCAGGTACAGCTCGCGGTGGGCCAGGCGGGAACGGACGGTCAGTGATTGGTCGACGAGCTGCTGGTCGAGTCGTGCCTGCGCCTGCATGGCGACGTCGCGGACGACGAGGTAGCCGGCGGCCGGCCCGACGACGAGGACGACGGCGACGAACGGCACCAGGAGCTTCCACAGCAGGCGGAGCCGCCGGTACCCCGCCATCACGACCGGTCCCGCGCGACTCGGTGCACGAAGACGTCCTGGCAGCCGGGCCCCGAGGGCGTCGCCGACTCCACCGGTCCCCGGCACACGTTCCGATCGTCCTCGACGAGGTTGGAGGCGAGCGAGCTGAAGGCCACCGTGTACCCGTCGGCGGAGAGGTCGGGCTCGTAGCTGTTGCCGTTGGCATCGCTGCCGTCAGCTCCGACCGACACCCGGCGGATGACGTGGCCCAGCCGGTCGTAGACGAGGACGTCACGACGTCCCTCGCCGCCAGGGCGGCTGGCCGTGTCGGCGCTGAAGGCGACGTACCGGCCGTCGGCCGAGATGACCGAGTGGTGCGCGTTGCCGTCGACCACGAGGTGGCGATCGTCGCCCTCCAACCGCCGGGGAGCCGAGACGAGCAGGGTCGTCCCCGTGGCACGGTCGCGGAGGAAGACGTCGGTCTCGACGTTCACGTCGCGCTCGACCAGGTCAGGCGCGTCGGACATGAAGGCGATGTACCGACCGTCCGCGGAGACCGTGACGTGCCCGCGGTGGGAGGTGCCCCCGGAGCTGCCGCCGGCGGGTCCTCCCGCGCGGTTGCGGGACTCGAGGGACGTCGCGATGGCGCCCTCCTCGTCGAAGCGACCGTCGCCGTCCACGTCCCGGTCGTGGAGGAACACGTCGCGGTACCCGTTGTCGTCGTCCGCCACGAGGTTCGTCGACCCCGACGCGAACGCGACGTACCTCCCGTCCGGCGTGATGAAGGCGCTCGAGCTGTCACCGTCGCCCGGTGCCCCGTCGGACGACACCGAGACGCGCGTCGTCGTCCGCGTGTGCAGGTCGCGGACGAAGATGTCACGACAGCGGCTCGCCGGTGCGGTGTGATCGGGCACCGTCATCTCACGGATCGCGTGGACGGACGACCCGTCGTGGCCTCCGGCGGCGACGCAGCCTCGGTCGTCTCCCAGCACGAGTCCCGCGAGGTCGGAGGAGAACGCGACGAACCGGCCGTCGCCGGAGACGGTGACCGACGGCTGCTGGAGATGCCAGTGTCCGACGGCCGCCTCCCGGGGCGTCCCCGTCAGCGGGAGCCAGCCCTCGGCGCCGGACGTCGCCACGGAGGCACGGACGGTACGGCGGGTCGTGCGGTCGTGGACGAAGACGTCCTCGTAGCCGTTCGTGTCACCCGGCACGAGGTTCGATGCCGGCGAGGTGAAAGCCACGAAGCGACCGTCACCCGAGATCGCGGGGGTATCGCTGAAGTGGTCGGCGGGCTCGCCGGCCGACGACACCGAGACGAGCTCGATCGTCCCCGCGGTCAGGTCGGCGACGTAGATGTCGCCGTTGTAGGTCGCGCCGCGGTCCTGGCGATCCTCCGGGACGAGGGCTGCATCGGAGCGGAACGCGATGGTCCGACCGTCGGCGGAGATCGCGACCCCGCTCGAGTTGGCGTCCGTCTCACCGCCGTCGGCGCGCAGTGAGACCCGGCGGGTCGTGCCGACCTCGTCGAGGTGGAAGACCAGCCGTCCGCCCCCCGCGGGGCTCGTCACCTGGAACAGGTACGTCCGGCCGTGCGACGCCGTCACCACCACCTCCGCGTTGCCCGAGGCGTCGAGGTCGCACGCGGCCATCGACGACGGGCGGCCATCCCCGTCCTCCGGGAAGACCGCCAGGGCGGTGGCGTGGTCCGACCCGAACGTGGACGCGGCCAGGACGGCGTCCCGGGTCGCCGTGTAGCGGTACCAGACCGTTCCGCCCGTGGGACTGCAGCTGACGGGCTCCTCCGGCTCGCGGTCGGCACCGTGCGTGGTGGAGCGCGCCGTGAAGGGGACGCCCGGGACCTCGTACGCCTCGGCGCGGACGTCGTGCGCGAGGTCGCCGTGACGGACCTCGCTGCGCGCGGGCGGGAGCCGGCGGAGCGCGTCGGGTGGAGCCGCGGTGAGGACCGGGCCTGCTCCATCCTGTCCCACCAGCTCCGTGGCAGAGACCTGCGTGGCCGGCAGGCGACCACCGAGCACCCGTGCGACGAACCCGGCAGCGAGCGGTGGGAGCTCGCTCGTCACGATCCGCGACAGCCCGACGGCTCCCGCCTCGGGGAGAGGCGGGAGCACGCTGGTGGCCGGCAACCGGAGCGCGAGGCCGACCCCGGACGCGACGAGCGCGGTCGCCACCACGAGGACGCCACCGAGACGCCACGCGACACGCCACCTGCTCATCCCCACTCCGCCAGGTCAGCACGACGCCCCACTCTCGCAGGTGGGGAGGACCGCAACGCTAGGGCTAACCCTCGTCGTCGTGGCGGGAAGGCTCTCGCCCGCTCGCCACCACGTCTGCGAGGATGGACGCATGACGGAACCCCGCAGGGCGCCCGACGCGCTCACGGTCATGGTCGTCGACGACCATCCCATGTGGCGGCACACGCTCCGGCAGATCGTCGAGGACGCCGGGGTGGGACGCGTCGTCGCCGAGGCAGCCGACGGGGAGCGAGCCGTCGCGCTCGCCGGCGACACCCAGCCGGACGTGGTGGTGATGGACCTCGAGCTGCCGGTGCTCGACGGCGTGAACGCGACGCGAGAGCTCCTGGGCCGGGCGCCCGGTTCCCGCGTGCTCGTGCTCTCCGCCGCGGACGGTCGCGACGAGGTGCTGACGGCCGTCCGTGCCGGCGCGAGCGGCTACCTCCTGAAGACCGCCGAGCCGGCCGACGTCGTGGACGCCATCCGGCGCGTCCACGCCGGCGAGATCGTCCTCCCGCCCCGACTGGCCGAGGTCGTGCTGCGCGCCCTCCGGGAAGGCATCCCGGCGCGCACGGCGGAGCGGCTCGCGGTGCTCGTCGTCGACGCCTCCAGTCTCTTCCGGGCCGGCCTCGGAAGGATCCTCGGGGACGCCGGCTTCGACGTGCTTGCTGCCGTCGGCTCCGCCGCCGAGGTCGATCGGGTCCTCGCGAACACGCACGCCGACGTGGTCGTGCTCGGTGCCGACGTGGTCGGCGTCGACGACACCGCTGGGTGGGTGATCGCCACCCGTCACCGTCACCCCCAGCTGGGGATCCTCGTCCTGGCGCAGCAGCTCGCGCCGACGGCGGCATCCACCGTCCTCGAGTCGGGGGCCGGTCACGTCGGCTACCTGCTGCGCGACCGCGTCTCCGACGTGGAGCAGCTCGCCGACGCCATCCGCAGGGTCGCGGCCGGAGGGTCGGTCGTCGATCAGGACGTCGCCTCGGCGCTGCTGCAGGAGCGCCGTCGGCGCGGCCCGCTCGACGGCCTCACCCCACGGGAGCGAGAGGTCCTCTCGCTGATGGCGGAGGGCCGCTCGAACCAGGCGATCTGCGACCGGCTGTACCTCTCGCCGAAGGCCGTGGAAGGCCACGTCCGCAACATCTTCATGAAGCTCGGGTTGCAGCAGGCGCCGGACGACCACCGGCGGGTGCTGGCCGTCCTGGCCTACCTCGGATCGCGCTGACGCGTCCACCGGTTGCGGACGACGGCCTCGCGGGCGCGGCCGAGCTGGACACGGACGCTCTCCG
>JAHWKB010000100.1 GCA_019348115.1 Actinomycetota bacterium
CGAGTACTTGCGCCCCCAGTTGAAGACGAACTTCATGGGCTTGGGCAGCTCGACCCGGTCGATCACTCCCACCGCAGCACCCCCTTCTTCCAGGCGTAGACGAGCCCTTCGAGGAGGGTCCCGATGAACAGGAACATGGCGACGAGCGCGAAGACGGGGGACGGCTGGCCGGCACTGCCGTCGAGCCCCTCGAGCATCATCGCCCAGGGGAAGAGGAAGACCGCTTCGACGTCGAAGATCACGAACAGGAACGCGAAGACGTAGTAGCGGATGTTCATCTGCGACCAGCCGGTGCCGACCGGGTCCACACCGCACTCGTAGGTCGACAGCTTGTCGGGGCTGGGCAGGCTCGGGCGCATGACGCGGTTGACCGTCATGATCAGGCCGTAGAACAGGACCCCGAACACGACGAGCAGGCCGAGGGTGCCGTACTGCCCGTAGAAGCTCGCCTCCACGATCCCTCCGAGGCTGTCGCGACGAACCCGCCCGAGGCCGTGGAGGACGGAGGATGTCCCGGCCCCCGGCCACGGGCGGTCTTGGGCGCGGATGCTAGCAACCAGCCCGAGAGGGACCCAACGGAGCGGCCAACGGGCGAACCGGGCGACTCGGCGCTACGGCAGGCGCCAGTCCACCGGCGCAGCCCCCTGCTCCGCGAGGAGGGCGTTCGCGCGGCTGAAGGGCCGCGACCCCAGGAACCCCCGGTGTGCCGACAGGGGGCTCGGGTGCGGCGACTCGATCACCGGCACCCCCGCGAGGCGGGCCCGCAGCGTGCGGGCCTGGCTGCCCCACAGGATCCCCACGAGCGGTCCGCCGCGTCCGACGAGCGCGTCGATGGCCCGCTCCGTCACCACCTCCCACCCCACGCCGGCGTGGCTCGCGGGGCGCCCCGAGCCGACGGTCAGCACCCGGTTCAAGAGCATCACGCCCTGGTCGACCCAGGGCGACAGATCGGGGGTGGACGGCATGGGGTGGCCGAGGTCGTCGACGTACTCACGGAAGATGTTCTGGAGGCTCTTCGGGAACGGCCGCACGTGCGGCGCGGCGGAGAAGGCGAGCCCCATCGCGTGGCCGGGCGTGGGGTACGGATCCTGGCCGACGATCAGGACCTTCACGCCATCGAGCGGGACCGCGAACGCCGCGAAGATGCGCGTCGCGTCGGGGTGGAAGCGCCGGCCCGCGCCCTGCTCGGTGCGCAGGAAGGCCCCGAGCTCGCGGATGCGGGGCTCCACGGGCGCGAGCGCGTCCGCCCAGCCGTCGCCGACGAGGTCCTCCAGCGGTGCCGGGGACATCAGCCCACGCGGTCGAGGGCGTACTCGGCGAGGCGACGCAGCGCGGTGGTCACCGGCTGCTCCCCGAAGCGCTCCAGGTGCTCCACGGCCGTCTCGACGTAGTCGGCGGCGGCCTGCCGGGCGCGGGCCAGCGCCGGCGAGGCGCGCAGCAGCGCCAGGGCGCGCCCGACGTCGGCATCCGACAGCTCGTCCTGGTCGAGGAGCCGGGCGAGCTCGCCGTCCGGGTCCGCCTCCAGCGCGAACAGGACGGGGAGGGTGCGGACCCCTTCGCGGAGATCGGTGCCCGGCGTCTTGCCCGACTCGGCGTGCTCGGAGGTGATGTCGAGGATGTCGTCGGAGAGCTGGAAGGCCATACCGACGTTCCAGCCGTAGGTCGTCGCCGCCTCGACCTCGTCGTCGTCGCAGCCGGCGAGGATCGTGCCGAGCCGGCACGACGAGGCGATCAGCGACGCGGTCTTCTCGGCGATGACCTTGAGGTAGTGCTCGAGCGTGGGCTCCAGCGCCGGCACGTCCGGCGGCAGCGCGCCCCGCGAGCCCTGGACCTCGCGGACCTGACCCTCGCAGAGGGTCGCGATCGTGCGGGCGACGATCCGGGTCGCCTCGACGCCGAGGTCGGCCGACAGCTCCGCGGCGCGGGCGAAGAGGTAGTCGCCGGTGAGGATGGCGATCGTGTTGTCCCAGCGGAGGTTCGCGCTGGGCGTGCCGCGGCGCGCGACCGCCTCGTCGATGACGTCGTCGTGGTAGAGCGTCGCGAGGTGGATCAGCTCGACGACCACGCCGGCGTCCGGGACCTCGTCGCGCGTGGCGTCGCCGAGGTGGGCCACGAGCGCCACGATCATCGGCCGGAACCGCTTGCCGCCCGCGCTCATGAGGTAGCGGGCGGTCTCGTCGACGAACGCCTGGCTCGACGACACCTGGGCGTGGAGGCGCCGCTCGACCTCGTCGAGGATGCCGCCGACGCGCAGGCCGTTGGCCTCGAGCTGGTCGAGGACCGGGCCGGGGATCGAGAGGACGGCGGACTGCCGCTCGGCGGACCGGCTCACCGTGCCAGGACCGCCGCGTTGTCGGCGAGGGTCAGGAGGACGCCCGGCTGGACGCCGAGGTAGATGACGAGGGCCGCGGCGATCGCCACCCCGAAGGAGACGCCGGTGGAGACGACCGGCACCTCGGTGCCCTCGACCGGGTCCTCGAGGAACATCATCCCCATGAGACGGAGGTAGAAGAACGCGGCGATCACGCTCGAGACCACCCCGATGACGACCAGCCACTCGAAGCCCGCCGCGATGCCTGCCTGGAAGACCACGAGCTTGCCGGCGAAGCCCGCGGTCGGCGGGATGCCGGCGAGCGACAGCAGGGCGAGCGTCAGGATGCCCGCGAGCGCCGGCGAGGTGCGGCCGAGGCCACGGAGGTCGACGAGCGCCACCTCGCCGCGGCGGCGCCGCTCGATGGCCACCACGCAGCCGAAGGCGGCGAGGGTCGTGACCGCGTAGGTCAGGAGGTACCAGAGCGTCCCCGAGAGCCCGGCGTCGCTGTTGGCCACCACACCGATCGTGGCGTAGCCCGCGTGCGCGATCGACGAGAACGCGAGGATCCGCTTCACGTCGCGCTGGACGAGCGCCACCACCGCGCCGTAGATCATGGTCACCGCGGCGAGGCCGGCGACGATCGGGACCCAGAGGTCCTCGAGGCGACCGAAGGCGAGCAGGTAGAGGCGGAGCACGGCGGCGAAGCCGGCGGCCTTGGTGGCCGCGGCCATGAACGCCGTCACGTTCGTCGGGGCGCCCTGGTAGACGTCCGGCGTCCACAGGTGGAACGGCACGAGCGCGATCTTGAAGCCGATGCCGGCGGTGACGAGCGCGAGCCCGAGCACCGCGACCCGCTCGGAGGTCGTGACGAGGCCGAGCGCGGTCCCGATGGCCCCGAGGTCGAGCGTGCCGGTGGACACGTACAGCAGCGCCATCCCGTAGAGGAGGATCGCCGAGGCGACCGACCCGGTGAGGAAGTACTTGAGGCCCGACTCCTGGGAGCGGCGGTCGCGACGCGCGAAGCCGCAGAGGATGTAGAGCGCGATCGACAGGATCTCGAGCGCGATGAAGAGCGTGATGAGGTCGGCCGCGGCACCGAGGAGCGCCATGCCGGTCGCCGACAGGAGCAGGAGCGGCTCGAACTCGGGCCGGTCCACCCCCCGGTCCTGGAGGTAGCCGTAGCCGATGGGGATGACCAGCAGCGTCGTCAGGTAGACGGTGATGCGGGTGAAGAGCGAGATCCCGTCCATCGCGACGGACCCGCCGAGGAGGGTCGACGCGGTCGCCGTGCCACCGTCGGGCGCCATCACGGCGACGTACTGCCAGAAGCTCAGCACCAGGGCGCCGAGGGCCGCGGCGCCGGCGGTGAACGCCTGCACCAACGGCGGGCGCTCGCCGACCCCCACGACGATCGCGACGGTGGCGGCGCCGAGGGCGATCGCCACCGCGCCGGGAGCGACCCGGCCCTGGGTCACGAGCCACACGCCGGCCGCGCCCGCGAGGAGCCCCGTCGGGATCGCGACCAGCAGCTGCCGGCCCTCGGTGATGGCGAACATCAGCAGCAGCAGGGCAGCGACCACGAGCACCAGCTCGGGCGCGAACGACGACCAGGCGACGTCGGGGGTCGGGAGCATCCCCGACGCCGACCCGGGAGCTTGCGCGAGGATCATCGGGAGGCTCCTGCATCGGAGAGCGGCCGGACGACGTCGTCGCCGGCGGCGGCCACGTCACCGCCCATCTCGGTGAGCACCCGCTCGACCGACGGCACGACGGCGTCGTAGAGCGGTTGCGGGTAGACCCCGATCAGCACGATGAGGACGACGAGCGGCGTGAGCACCCCGATCTCGCGCGGCTTGAGGTCGACGGTGTGCTCGTTGTCGGCGCCCTCGAGCGGACCGTGGAACATCCGCTGGTAGGCCCACAGCAGGTAGAGGGCGGCGAGCACCACGCCGAACGCGCCCAGCACGGCGGCCCACGGGACGGTCTGGTACGTCCCGAGGAGGATGGGGAACTCCCCGACGAAGCCGTTGAGGCCGGGGAGCGCCAGCGACGACATCGTGACCACCAGCCAGAAGCCGGCCATCACGGGCACGCGCCGGGCGAGGCCGCTGAACGCCGCGATCTGGCGCGTGTGCCGGCGCTCGTAGAGGAACCCGATCAGCAGGAACAACGCGCCGGTCGACAGCCCGTGGTTCACCATCTGCACGACGCCGGCCGAGGTGGCCGTCACGTTGAGCGCGAAGATGCCGAGCACCACGAAGCCCATGTGCGCCACCGACGAGTAGGCCACGAGCTTCTTCACGTCCTTCTGCATGAGCGCCACGATCGCCCCGTAGAGGATCCCGATCACGCACAGCGCGAGGATCCAGGGCACGAACTCCTGCGTCGCCTCGGGGAAGAGCGGCAGTGAGAACCGCAGCAGGCCGTAGCCACCCAGCTTGAGCAGGATGGCGGCGAGGAACACCGAGCCGGCCGTCGGCGCCTCGGTGTGCGCGTCCGGCAGCCACGTGTGGACCGGGAAGAGCGGGACCTTGATCGCGAAGGCGGCGAAGAACACGAGGAACAGCCAGCGCTGGGTCCCCACCGGGAGGGACAGCTCGCGGGCGGCCTGGTAGTCGAAGCTCCCGGCCTGGCCGAAGAGGTAGAGGATGCCGACGAGCATCAGCAGTCCGCCGAGCATCGTGTACAGGAAGAACTTCACGGCGGCGTAGCGCCGGTTCGCCCCGCCCCACATCCCGATGATGAGGTACATCGGCACGAGCGAGAACTCGAAGAACACGTAGAACAGCAGCAGGTCCGTCGCGGTGAACACGCCCAGGACGGCGGTCTCGAGCGCGAGGAACGCGGCGAGGTAGCCGCGCACCCGGTCGCGGTGGTCCCACGAGGCCAGGATGATCAGCGGCGTCATGAACGTGGTCAGCACGACCAGCAGCAGGCTGATGCCGTCGACCGCGAGCGCGAAGCTGGCGCCGATCGCGGGGATCCACTCGGCGTCGACCGTCAGCTGCAGATCGGGGTTGCCCGTGTCGAACTGGGCGACGAGGACGAGCGAGGCGACGAACGCCGCGGCGGAGGCGACGAGGGCCGTGAGCTTCGCGGACCGGTCGTCGGGCACGAACGACAGCGCGATCGCACCGACGAGCGGCAGGAAGAGGACGATCGAGAGCAGCATCGGCTACCTCACCTGGATCAGCAGGACGGCGATCAGCACGATGGCGCCCACGGCCATGCTCGCGAGGTACCCGCGGGCGAAGCCGGTCTGGGACCGTCGGGTGACGCGTGCGGTGGAGGTCGACAGGGAGCCGACGCCGTTGACGAGCCCGTCGACGACGGTGCGATCGAACCACACCATGCCGTCCGCGACCCGACGTCCGAAGCGGACGAAGATCGCCTGGTAGAGCTCGTCGACGTAGAACTTCCGCTCCGCGAGCTCCGCGATCGGGCCGCGCACCACCTCGGGGTGGACACCGCGGAGGGACCGCCGGACGTAGGCGAGGTAGGCGAGACCGATCCCGAGGAGGCCGGCGACGACCGAGATGACGATCAGCATCGGCTCGGTCAGCGCACCGTGCTCGGCGAACCCGACCTCCTCCGTGGAGGCGACGACGGGTTCGAGCCAGGAGTAGAACGGGCCGTGGTGGGTCAGGTTCAGCGCCCCACCCAGGAGCGACAGGACCCCGAGCACCACGAGCGGCACGGTCATCGACGCCGGCGACTCGTGCGGGTGCAGGTGCGTGACGTGCGCGTCCTGCGACGACGGGGCGTCGCCGGTCGGGTCGTCGCCCGGGACGTGGCTGCCGCCGCCACCGTGGTCGTCGGCGATCGGCTCGCCGGCCGTCCAGCGCGGCTCGCCGAGGAAGGTGAGGAAGAACCACCGGCTCATGTAGAAGGCCGTGAGGACGGCCACGAAGATGCCGAGGGCCCACACCGCCGTGAAGCCGTTCTCGTACGCGGCGGTGAGGATCTGGTCCTTGGAGAAGAAGCCCGAGAACGGCGGGATGGCGCTGATCGCCAGCCAGGCCACGAGCGAGGTCCAGAACGTGATGGGCATCACCTTGCGCAGCCCGCCCATCTTCCAGATGTCGGTGCGGTTCGCCATCGCGTGCATCACCGAGCCAGCGGCGAGGAACAGCAGTCCCTTGAAGAAGGCGTGCGTCACGAGGTGGAAGATGCCCTCGCTGAACCCGCCCGTCCCGACGCCGATGAACATGTAGCCGAGCTGCGAGACCGTCGAGTACGCCAGGATCTTCTTGATGTCGTCCTGGCGGATGGCGATCACCGCCGCGAGCAGCGCCGTCAGCGCGCCGGTCCAGGCGACGATCGTCATGGCCTCGAGCGACAGGACGAGGAAGCTCGAGGCCCGGACCATGAGGTAGACGCCGGCCGTCACCATCGTGGCCGCGTGGATGAGCGCCGAGACCGGGGTCGGACCCGCCATGGCGTCGGGGAGCCACACGTACAACGGGATCTGGGCCGACTTGGCGGCGGCGCCGCCCATGAGGAGCAGCGCGATCAGCGTCGCCTGTCCGCCGGAGAGCACCGACCCCGCCTCGGGCAGCACGTCGGTGAAGGCGAGCGAGCCGAAGAGGTTGAAGATCACGAACATCGCGACCATGAACGAGACGTCGCCGACGCGGTTGGTGATGAAGGCCTTCTTCGCGGCGGCGGCGTACTCGCGCTTCTCGAACCAGAAGCCGATGAGCAGGTAGGACGACAGCCCGACGAGCTCCCACCCGAGGAACAGGGTCAGGAAGTTCGCGCCCAGGACGAGCACGAGCATCGAGAACAGGAACAGGTTCAGGTACGCGAAGAAGCGCTCGAAGCGCTCGTCGCCGTACATGTAGCCGTAGCTGTAGACGTGGACGAGCGTCCCGACCCCGGTCACCACGAGCAGCATGACGGCGGTGAGCTGGTCGATGTAGAGGTCGTAGGTGATCTGCAGGTCACCGGCGCCGATCCAGGTGAACAGCGGGCGGACGTGGGCCGCCGGGTCGCCGATGACCTGGAAGAGGATCGCCACGGAGAGCAGGAAGCTCACCGCCGCCATGCCGGTCGCGAGGAAGGCCGACCGCTCGCGCAGGCGCCGACCGAGGAGCAGCACGAGCGCGAACCCGACGAGCGGGACCAGCGGCACGAGGTACGCGAGCCCGATGGCGCCGGACGTCGTCTCGACCACCTGGTTCGCGGCGTGGCCGCCGCTCTCGGCTGCGAGGAGGAGGTTCGTCACGGCGTCACCACTTCAGGAGGTTGGGGGCGTCGATGTCGAGCGTCCCGCGCCGGAAGAAGAGGTTGACGATGAGGGCGAGCCCCACGACGACCTCGGCCGCGGCGACGACGATGACGAAGAACACGAACACCTGTCCGTCCGCGCCACCCCACATGCGGGCCGCGGCGGCGAAGGTGAGGTTCACCGAGTTCAGCATCAGCTCGATGCACATGAACAGCACGATCACGTTGCGTCGCAGGATCACGCCGGTGAGTCCGACGCAGAACAGGATCGCCGAGACGGCGAAGTAGGCGCCGATGGGCATCAGCCGACCTCCGGTCCGTGAGCGGATCCGGGGAGGAGTCCGTCCTCGCCGGCGGGGACGTCGTCCTCCGGGGTGCCGACGAGCCGGTCGGTCGCGACGACGGGGTCGTTGCGTCGACCGAGCACGAGCGCACCGATGGTGGCGACGACGAGCAGCAGCGCGGAGATCTCGAAGGCGAAGGTCCAGCGGGTGAACAACCGCTCGGCGATGATCCCGACCGACCCCTGGTCGTTCCCCGCGAGCGCGTCGTCGAGGCCCTCGCACGGGGTGGTGGTGCTGGCCGCGACCGTTTCGGCGTCGGCCTGACCGCCGCAGCGGCTGGCGTCACCGAGCAGCTCGCCGGCGACCCCGAAGACCAGGAGCCCCGCGATGAGGAGGCCGCCGAGGGCGGCCACGACGCGGTGCCACCGACGGGTCTCGAAGAGCAGGTCGTCGCGGGCCACGCCGAGGAGCATGATCACGAACAGGAACAGCACCATGATCGCGCCGGCGTAGACGATGATCTGGATGATCGCCAGGAACGAGCTCTGTAGCGCGAGGTAGAGCGCCGCGATGGCGACCAGGTTGAGCACCAGCATGAGCGCGGCGTGGA
>JAHWKB010000017.1 GCA_019348115.1 Actinomycetota bacterium
ACCACCCCGAGCTGCTGGTCGCCCGGCTCGTCGGGGTCGGCGTCGCGCACGGCGACGTCAGCCTGGCGGGTGTCCTCGTCGTAGCCCTGGGGCGTGCCCGCGGGGCCCCACGAGTTCTGGGCCACCGACGCCCCGCTGCGGGAGGAGTCGGTGAAGAGCTCGGTGATGGACGGCTGCGTCAGCCACCCACCGAGGTTGATCGCGTTCTGCGCGTGGAGGTCCGCGCCCGGCGCCACGCCGGCGCCGAAGCGGAAGCCGTCGGGGTCGCTGATGCCCGTGGAGCCGTCACCCATCACCACACCCGTCACGAACGTGCCGTGGCCGATGACGTCGTCGGAGTTGCCGGCGGCGCACATCGCGCCCTGGGCGACGTAGTCGGTGCAGCTGATGCTCCGGTCCGAGAGCTCGGGGTGGTGGGTGTCCACCCCACCGTCGACCACGGCGACGCGGACGCCGGAGCCGTCGGCCCCGAACGCGGTCACGGGGTCGTAGGGCAGGACCTCGGGCTCGGCGGTGTCCTGCACGATGATCTGGGTGGTGCGCTCGTCGCGCAGCTCGTAGCTCGTCGGGGCCGCGGCGACGGAGTAGACGTCGGGGCGCGCAGCGAGGGCCTTCGCCACGGCGGCATCGCCGGGGAGCGTGAGGACGACGCCGTCGGTGGCGGTGAACCGGCGCGTCACGCTGGCCTCGGCGACGGTCGCGAGGTCGGCGGCGTCGCCCACGAGGGTGACGCGGAGGAGGGTCGTCGTCGCGTCCACGCTGGCGGAGATGCGGAGGTCGGTGGGCAGGACGCCCGCGAACCGCACCCCGTCGAGGGACCGGATCGATCGGGTCGTCGCGGCGTCGGCCTGGACGATGTAGCTGAGCGGGGCGAGCGGCTGCACGAGCGTCGCACCGTTGCCCGCCAGGGCGTCGACGAGCTCGGTGGCGCCGGTGCGCTCGAACTGGACCAGGACCAGGTCGCGGCCCCGCGGATCCTCGGCACGCAGGTCCCGCGCCGGGTCGACGGTCCTGGCCGCGAAGGGCAGCGCGTACAGGTCGTCGGCGACGGCCGTCGTCCCCGCGGCACCCGACACCGTGAGGTCCGGGACCGCCGGCGTCGCGGCGATCGACGCGGCGAGGCAGGCGGCGACGGCGAGGAGGCTGCGGCGGTACATGCGTGGCGTCCTGGGTGAGGGGGTACGGGTCCAGTGGGGCGCGCTGGCGCTCCTCCCAGGGGGGTTCGCCGCCCGACCCCGCGGTCCCTGCCGACGGACGGACCCCGCACGCACGTCGCCGGGAGTGACGCCATCGCTCCCGTCTGCGGTCACGCCCGCGTCACGCCGGCGGGTCAGGCCAGGGCGCTCTCGGTGCCGGCGTCCCGCGCGAACAGGCAGCTGACGTGCAGGGTCTGCATGGTCGAGCGGATGTCGTCGAGGTCGTGGTCCCCGGTGAGCCCGAGGATGACGAGATCCGGTCGCGGTTCCAGGCCCGCCGCGGTCGGGAACTCGTCGACGACGCGGAAGCCCGTGTCACGCGGCAACCGGCCCGCGGTCGCCAGCCGCTCGAGGTAGTCGCGCGCCTGTGCACGGTGCTCGCCGTCCGCGACGGCGACGAGCGTGAGGCGCGCTCGCCAGTTGCGCGTGACCTGGTACGCGGCGAGCGTCGCGAGGTCGAGGTTCGGGAGGCTCGTCCCGAGCTCCCACCCGGGGCCCTGGTCGCCGATGACGAGCGCGACCTCGCGACGCCGTCCCCACCCCACGGTCGGATGCGCGACCGACAGGAGGACACCGACGTCGTGGCGCTCGGCGGTGCGCATGATCGCCGTCAGCTGCCCGTCCCGCGACACCTCCTCGGGGACGGTGAGGAACGCGATGTTGGGCGTGAGGAAGGCGCCGGCGAGCGCCTGGATGCTCGTGACGACCCCCCGCTCGAAGGTCTCGGCCTCGACCACGCTGGCCGTCGCGAACACGTCCTCGGTGCGGAAGTCCCGCGCGGCGGCCCGGAGCTGGCGGAGGAGCGGGGCGTCCCCCACGCCGATGACCTTGATCGTGCCCTTGGGTGAGGCGATCGCATGGACGAGCCGGAAGGTCGCCCGGAGCTCGTCGACGTCCTCGACCGGGTGGAGGATGTTCGGCTTCCACGCACGCTCGTTGGTCCCGCCGAGCTCGATCACGCGCTTGGCCGCCCACTCGGCCAACGCCACGAACAGGCCGCTGCGCATGTCGCCCGCGGGGACCTCCAGCCCACGCCGCACGAGCACGACGTAGAACGTCAGCACGAGGCCCACGGCGACGAGCCCGAACACCGGGTTGATGATGAACATCGCGAAGATGCAGCCGAGCGCCCCGACCAGCGGCACGAACCGCGGCACGCGGAGGAGCGGCCGGAAGCTCACGAGGCCGAGGCTCTGCTCCACCAGCACCACGACGTTGATCATCGTGTAGGTCACGAGGAAGAACATCGTGATCAGCGGCGCGATGGCGTTGAGGTCCCGCAGCAGCAGCGCGACGAAGACCACGACGCCCGTGAGGATGTTGGCGTTCCGGGGCTCACCCCGCCCGTCCTGCCGGGCGAGGAGGTCGGCGCCAGGGATGCCGCCGTTCGCCGCGATGGCCTGCAGGATCCGCGGCGCCCCGACGATCGAGCCCAGCGCCGACGACAGCGTCGCACCGAGCAGGCCGGCGACGACGACCGGCGGCCACGCGGCCAGGTCGATCATCACGAAGTAGTTGGAGACGAGCTCCTCCGTCGTCGCCGACCGGGCGAGCCAGTAGCCCAGCAGGAGGTAGATGACGAGGCTCACCCCGATCGCCCACAGCGTCCCGCGCGGGATGCTGCGGCGGGGGTCCTCGAGCACCCCCGACAGGTTGGCGCCGGCCATGATCCCCGTCGCCGCCGGGAAGAAGACCGCGAACACGACCCAGAAGCTGACCCCGCCGAAGCCGTCCTCCGGCGCGCCGGGGAACTCGCCGACGAGCGTGACCGACTCGGTCATGGACCCGGTCCCGGCGGCCACGGCGACGGACACCAGGGAGAGGGCGATCGTGGCGAGGATCACGAACTGGATCCGGAACGCGAGCCCGGGCCCGATGTAGCCGACCGCGAACACGAGCAGGAAGACCACGAGGTCGACGAGCAGCGCCGGTGCGTCGGGCAGCACGTACTGGAGCCCGGCACGGAAGCCGAAGATGTACATCGCGACGGCGAGTGCCTGCGCGACGAAGAGCGGGATCCCGACCGCCCCGCCCACCTCGAGCCCGAGCGACTGCGAGATGATCGAGTAGGCGCCGCCTGCACCGATGCGGATGTTGGTGGTGAGCGACGACATCGACAGCGCCGTGGCCCCGGTGATGACGAACGCGCCGACGATGATCACGGATCCGAGCAGCAGGCCGGCGTTGCCGATGACCCACCCCTGACGGAGGTACATGATCACGCCGAGGATCGTGAGGAGCGTCGGGGTGAACACCCCTTCGAACGTCCCGAACGTCTTCCCCGTCGGGGGCGCCTCCTGCTCGCTGGAGGTCAGCTCGTCCACGGTCTCCCCCTCACGCCGGTCGCCGGCGCGACCCTAGGGGAGGCTCCTGACCGACCGTACGGGCGGGAGGCCAGGGCGGCGGGCCGCCGTGGTCAGGCGCCCACGGCGTGGACCCCGCCGTCGACCGGCACGATCGCCCCGGTGACGCCGAGCGTCCAGTCCGACAGGAGCGCGCACGCCACCCGGGCGACGGGCTCGGGGTCGGCGAGGTCCCACCCGAGGGGCGCGCGCTCGCGCCAGACCTCCTCGAAGCCGTCGAACCCGTCGATCGAACGTGCCGCGATCGTGTGGAGCGGGCCCGCGGCCACGAGGTTCACGCGCGTGCCCTGCGGCCCCAGCTCACGGGCGAGGTAGCGGGCGGCCGACTCGAGCCCCGCCTTCGCGACCCCCATCCAGTCGTAGCCGGGCCACGCCACGGACGCGTCGAAGTCGAGCCCCACGACGCTCCCGCGACGGGCGGACGCCAGGAGCGGGGCGAACCCACGACCGAGCGCTGCGAGCGAGTAGGTCGAGACGTGGAGCGCGGTCGCGACGTCCTCCCAGGGCGCGTCGAGGAACCCCCCGCCGAGGCAGGACGCCGGCGCGAAGGCGACGGCGTGGAGCACCCCATCGACCCGCCCCCACCGCTCGTCCAGCAGCTTCGCGACCGCGGCGATGTCCTCCTCGCTCGTGACGTCGAGCTCGACGACGTCCGGCGGATCGGGGAGCCGGGCGGCGGCGCGGCGGGTGAGGCGGAGCCCCCGCCCGAACCCCGTCAGCACGATCTCCGCTCCCTCCTGCTGCGCGAGTCGCGCGACGGAGAAGGCGATCGACCGCGGGTCGAGCACCCCCGTCACCAGGAGCTTCTTGTCGGCGAGCAGCATGGGTTCTCCTACGGGGCGGTGGGGACCGGGGCCGGGTCGAACCCGACGACGAACGCGAGCGCGACGCCGGCGTCGTGGCTGAGCGAGACGCTCCAGCCGGTCGGCTCGCCACGGACGTGGAGGCGCGGCGCGCCGTCCGGGTCGGTGCGCACCTCGACGGCCGTGAACGGCAGGCGGAGGTCGCCGAGCGCCTTGCGGGTGGCCTCCTTCGCGGCGAACCGTGCGGCGAGGCGGGCGTGCTCGGTCGCCGACCCCGGGGACACGCCGCCCCGACGGGCGTCGGCCACCTCGCGAGCGGTGAAGACGCGGTCGACGAGCCCCGGCCGACGCGCGATCGCGCCGGCGAGCCGTGCGACGTCCACGACGTCGCAGCCGCTGCGGAGCAGGAGGCCGGTCACTCGTCACCGCCGCCGACGGGCGCGAAGCCGTCGGCACGGCCGGCACCGGACAGCTCGACCAGCGCGGTGTGGAGCGCCTCGGAGAAGCGCCGGCGGGCGATGGGCGTCGGTGCCGGCGCGGCGAGCGGCGGTCCGAAGCGGATACTGACCGGCCCGCCCCGCACCCGTGGCCGGGCTCCGGTCGGCCACACCGCGTGGGTACCGACGACGGACGCCGGCACGACCGGCACGCCGGTCGCCGCGGCCAGCCGCGCGACGCCGCTCCGGGGCCGGTGGACCCGCCCGTCCCGACTGCGCGACCCCTCGGGGTAGACGACCACGACGTGGCCCTCGGCGAGGAGCTGCACGAGCTGGTCGAGCGCGTCGCGGTCACGGTCACCGCGACGGACCGGGACCATCCCGAGCCGCGGCAGCCACGGTCCGAGGACCGGCCACCGGGTGAGCCGGAGATCGCCGAGGAAGAACACCGGTCGGACGAGCGCCGAGCCGAGCGCCATCGAGTCGGCGTGGGACGCGTGCGTCGAGGCGACGATGACCGGGCCGGCGGCCGGGACGTGGTGCTCGTCCTCGACCCGAAGGCGCAGCCACGCCCGGAGGACCGGACGGACCACGCGGCGCGCGAGCGAGCGCGCGTCGGGGGCCGGCACCGCGACCGGGAGGACGCGGTGCTCGACCGGCGGCGGAGCGGCGGTCACTGCGGCAGGTTGTCGTGGACGAAGCCGGGCGGGCGCCCGCGCAGCGAGCGCAGCAGCCCGACGAGGACCTCGCGGGTCCGCTCCGGCGCGATGATCTCGTCGACGCTCCCCCGCTGGGCGGCGAGGTCGACGTGCATGGCGTCCCGCCGGTAGCCGGCGATGAGGTCGTCGCGGTCGTCCGGGCGCTCGTCGAGCTGGCGCCGGAAGATGATGTCGGCTGCGCCCTCGGCACCCATGACGGCGAGCTCGGCGTCGGGCCAGGCGAGCACCGCGTCCGCGCCGAGGGACCGCGAGTTCATCACGATGTAGCTGCCGCCGAACGCCTTGCGCAGCACCACCGTGACGCGCGGCACGGTCGCGGACGCGAACGCGTGGAGGAGCTTCGCGCCCTTGCGGATGACGCCGTTGCCCTCCTGTGCGGTGCCCGGCAGGAACCCCGGGACGTCGACGAGCACGACCAACGGGATCCCGAAGGCGTCGCAGAACCGCACGAACCGTGCGCCCTTCTCGGCGGCCTGGAGGTCGAGGACGCCGGCGAGCCAGGCCGCCTGGTTGGCCACGATCCCGACGGTGCGCCCGTCGATGCGCGAGAACCCGATGACGAGGTTGCGCGCCCACCCGGCCTGGACCTCGAGCAGCGACCCACCGTCGACGATGCCGGCGATGACGTCGCGGACGTCGTAGGGCTGTCGGTCGTCGCCCGGCACGATCGCGCGGAGGTCGACGTCCACCGGCGGTCGCGCCGGCGCCACCGGGGCGGCGTCCGACGACGAGCTCGGCAGGTAGGACAGGAGGTCGCGGCAGATCGCGAAGGCGGCCTCGTCGTCCGCCGCGACGAAGTGCGCGACCCCGCTGCGTCCGCCGTGGACCTCGGGCCCACCCAGCGCCCGCGCGTCGACGTCCTCCCCCGTCACGGCCTTCACGACCCGGGGGCCGGTGAGGAACATCGTGGCCTCGTCGGTCATGACGACGAAGTCCATCAGCGCCGGCGAGTAGGTCGCCCCGCCGGCGCACGGTCCCAGCACGAGCGCGATCTGCGGGACGTGCCCCGAGGCGCGGACGTTGGCGGAGAACACGCGGCCGTAGCCGTCGAGCGCGGCGACGCCCTCCTGGATGCGGGCGCCACCGGAGTCGTTGATGCCGACCACGGGGACGCGACCGCGGACGGCCTCGTCGATGGTCCGCACGATCTTGTCCGCGTGTGCCTCGCCCAGCGAGCCGCCGAGGACGCGTCGGTCCTGCGCGTAGACGTCGACGGGTCGCCCGTCGACGGTGCCGGTGCCGGCGATGACGCCGTCGCTGTCCGGGCGGCGCCGGTCGAGCCCGAACGACGCGGCCTGGTGCCGGCGCTGCGAGCCGAGCTCGACCAGCGAGTCGTGGTCGAGCAGGCGCGTGAGCCGTGCGCGGGCGCTGTCGCCCGGACGTGCGTGGTCGGCGCTGAGCGCCGGCGTCTCGGCGTGGAGTGCGGAGGTCATCGCGGCATCCGGTTCACGGGGTCAGGACCAGGGAGGCGTTCTGGCCCCCGAAGCCGAACGAGTTCGACAGCACGGCCCGGAGCGGCAGCTCGCGCGGCGAGCCGGCGACCACGTCGAGGTCGATGGCGGGGTCGGGCGTCGTGAGGTTGGCCGTCCCCGGGACGACCCCGTCGCGCAGCGACAGGATCGCGAGGATGGCCTCGACCGCGCCGGCGGCGCCGAGGAGGTGGCCGGTCACGCCCTTCGTGGAGGTGACCGCGACGTGATCGGTCGCAGCGCCGAACGCGGTCCGGATCGCGCGCGCCTCCGCGGCATCGTTCAGCGGTGTCGACGTCCCGTGGGCGTTGATGTGGTCGATGTCCCCGGGTGCGAGGTCGGCGTCGGCCAGGGCGCGGCGCATGGCGAGCACGGCCCCGGCGCCGTCGTCGGGCGGGGCGGTGGGATGGTGGGCGTCGGCGCTGGCACCCGCGCCGGCGATCGTGGCGAGCGGCGTCGCGCCCCGCCCCCGCGCGTGCTCCAGCGTCTCGAGCACGAGCACGCCGGCGCCCTCCCCCATGACGAACCCGTCACGCTCGAGGTCGAAGGGTCGCGACGCCGAGGCGGCGTCGGGGTTGCGGGACAGCGCGCCCATCTGCGCGAACGCGGAGACGGCGAGCCCGGTGATGCCGGCCTCGACACCGCCGACGATCACGACGTCCGCCGAGCCCGCGCGGAGGAGGTCGCGTCCGACGTGGATCGCGGAGGCGCCGGCCGCGCACGCGGTGTTGACCGTGAGGTTCGGCCCGCGGGCGCCCGTCCGGATCGCGATCATCCCGGCGGCGGTGTTCGACAGCATCTTCGGCACGAACATCGGGCTGACGCGACCCGGCCCGCGTTCGAGGTAGTTCGGGTACTCCGACGCCCAGGTCTCCGCACCTCCGATCCCGCTCCCGAGCACGACACCCACACGGTCGAGGTCGACGTCGCCGTCGAGGCCGGCGTGCGTGACGGCCTCCTCGGCGGCCAGGAGCGCCAGGTGCGTGAAGCGGTCGAGGCGGCGGGACGAGCCCCGGCCGAGCTCCTCGTCCGCGTCGAACGCGGGGACCCGGCACGAGATCGTGACCGGCGTCCCCGCCTCCTCGAGGAGGTCGTCGGGACGCGCGGCGGTGACGCCGGCGAGGACCCCCTTCCACGTCGCGTCGACCCCGCGTCCCGCGGGGGTGATCGCGCCGAGGCCGGTGACGACGACCTGGGTCATGGCGAGCTCCTCGTGATCGGTCGTCAGGCGCTGACGGCGCGCTTGGTGCGGATGCGGTCGACGGCCGCCCCGACGGTGAGCACGTCCGCGAGCTCCTCGTCGTCGATGCGGACGCCGAGCTCCTCCTCGACGACGAGCGTGAGCTCGACGACGTCGAGGGAGTCCATCCCGAGCGACTCGAAGGTCGCGTCGGGCGAGATGTCGTCGGCGGGGACGCCGAAGGTGGTCGAGAGGATGCGCTCGAACCGGGTCATGATGTCGTCCATGGGGTGCTCCTCGGGTGGTGGCGACCGTCGTGCGACGGTCACATGGCGGCGCCGCCGTCGACGGGGACGACGGCACCGGTGATGGCCCCCGCGTCGGGTGACGCGAGGAAGCGGATGGCGGCGGCGACCTCGTCGGGGGTCACCGCACGGCCGGAGGGGGCGAGCTCGCGCAGGGCGCGGCGTGCGTCCTCGGCCAGCGCGTCGGTCATCGCGGTCTCGACGAACCCGGGGGCGACGGCGTTGACGGTGACGCCCTTGCGGGCGACCTCGCGTGCGAGCGACTTGGTGAACCCGACGAGGCCCGCCTTGCTCGCGGCGTAGGCGGTCTGGCCGGCGTTGCCGACCAGACCCACGATGGAGGTGACGTTCACGATCCGCCCCGTCCGGGCGCGGAGCATGGGACGGAGCGCGGCGCGCGAGGCGAGCATGGCGCCGGTGAGGTTCACGTCGAGGGTCCGCCGGATGCGCTCGCCGTCGAGGCGGAGCAGGAGGTCGTCGTCGGCGATGCCGGCGTTGTTCACGAGCACGTCGAGCGTGCCGAGCTCCCCCGCCCGGGTGACCGCGTCCGCGATCGACGCCTCGACGGTCACGTCGAGGTGGATGGCCTCGGCCGTGCCGGTGCAGCTGGCGGCGACGTCCTCCGCCGCGCCCCTGGCGCCGCCGAAGCCGACGAGCACGGCGCAGCCGTCCTCGGCGAGGGCACGGCAGACCGCGGCCCCGATGCCCCCGGAGCCGCCGGTCACGATCGCGACGCGGTCGCTCACGGGCGAGCCCTCCAGGTGAGGAGCGTCGCGCCCCAGGTCAGCCCGGCGCCGAAGGCGGCCACGAGGACGCGGTCGCCGTCGCGGAGCCGGCCGGTGTCGCGCGCGTCGGCGAGGGCGAGCGGGATCGACGCGGCCGAGGTGTTGCCGTGACGATCGATGGTGACGTGGCTCCGCTCCTGCGGGAGCCCGAGCCGCTCCGCCACCCCCGCGAGGATGCGCGCGTTGGCCTGGTGGCCGATGAAGAGGTCCACGTCCTCGATGGCGATGCCGGCAGCCTCGAGCACGGCGGTGGCGGACGCGGTCATGCGGAGGACGGCGTGGCGGTAGACGTCGCTGCCGCGCATCGTCAGGAAGTGCTCGCCGGCGACGAGGCGTGCGGGCGTGGGGGGGTACCGCGTGCCGGTCGCGGCGGCCCACAGCATGGACGGGTCGTCGCCGTCGGAGCCGAGGTCGAAGGGCCCGAGGGCGGCGCCCTCCTCGGCCACGAGCACGACCGCGGCCGCGCCGTCGCCGAAGAGGATGGCGGTCCCCCGGTCGGCGGGGTCGACGATGCGGGTCAGGGTCTCCGCACCGATCAGCAGGACGGGACCGTCCGTGGTGGCGGCGAGCGCGCCGGCGACGCGCAGGCCGTAGACGAAGCCGCTGCACGCGGCGTTCACGTCGAAGGCGGCGATGCTGGTCCCGAGACCGGCGGCGACGAGGGGCGCCGTCGCGGGCAGCAGGTGGTCGGGCGTGCACGTCGCCACGACCAGCGCGCGCAGCTCCGTGGCGTCCAGCCCGGCATCCAGCAGTGCCGCCCTGGCGGCGGCCAACGCCAGGTCCGACGTGGCCTCGTCCGGGCCGGCGGTGTGACGACGTCCGATCCCCGTCCGGGTGCGGATCCAGGTGTCGGACGTGTCGAGCCGCCGCGTGAGCTCCTCGTTGTCGACCGTCCGGGCCGGCAGGTACGCGCCGAGACCGGCGACCGCCACGGGAAGGACGGTGCGGTCGACCGCCGGTGCGGCCGACGTCGTCGCGACGGGGGTGTCGACGATCACCGGCGCGACAGCCACAGGACGCCGTCGCCGGCCGCGACGTGCTGCTGGTCGCCGGCGAGCGGACCGCCAACGACCCCGCGCGTCGCCGCGACGAGGTCGCGCCGGCCACGGACGCCGTCGACCTGGCCGACGACGTCGCCGGGGCGGACGACGGTCTCGGCCGCCAGGAGACGACGGATGCGGCCGTCCACGGGCGAGGTGATGACCGTGCAGGACGGGATCGGGATCACGGGTGCTGTTCCTCCAGGACGGGCGTGGGATGCATGCGTCGGTCGGTCAGACCTCGGCGGGGAGGGCGCGTGCGTCCGCGCCCGCGAGGGCGTCCACGACCTCCGCGACGTCCCCCGGGCCCTCGACCGACAGGACGGGGATCCCCGGCACGGTCCGCCGCGCGAGCCCGCCGAGGACGCCACCGGGTCCGACCTCGACGAGGAGATCCACGCCGAGGCCCGGCAGCTGCTCCTGGACCTCACGCCACCGGACGGGGGCGAGGATGCCGTCGACGAGCGCCCGCGTGACCTCGCCGGCGGTCCGGAGCGCAGCGGCGGTGGCGCCGCTGAGGAAGGTCACGGTCGGGTCGTGCACGGGCAGTCGACGCAGCACGGCGTCGACGCGGACGACGGCCGACGTCATGGCCGCCGAATGGAACGCGCCCTCGACGTCGAGCGGGAGGAGGCGTCCACCCAGCTCGCGCGCGGCCGCGCCGGCGCGCTCGATGGCGGCCGGCGGCCCGGCGAGCACGGCCTGGCCGGGCGCGTTCACGTTGGCGACCGCGACCGCGGGGACGCGACGCAGGAGGGTCTCGAGCGCGTCGTCGTCGAGCCGGACCACGGCGGCCATCGAGCCGGGCGAGGCCGCGCAGGCGGCACCCATCGCGCGGCCGCGTTCCGCGACGAGGAGCGCGCCGTCCGCCGGCGACAGTGCCTCGGCGGCGACGGCGGCCGTGACCTCGCCGAGGCTGTGGCCGGCGACCACCGCGGGACGGACACCGGCGGCGGTCAGCGCGTCGAAGGCAGCGAGGGACGCCGCGAGGATCGCGGGCTGCGCCACCGCCGTCGATGCACCGCAGCGGTCGGCGTCGTCCGCGAGGGCGCGCAGGTCCATCCCCGCGGCGTGTCCCACCTCGGTGAAGACGCGCTCCTGCGGGGTGCCGCGCCACGCGGAGGCCATCGCGGGCCGCTGCGATCCCTGGCCGGGGAAGAGGAAGGCGGGGCGCACACGGACTCCGTAAGTTGACGTCGACGTCAGAGTCAGACAAGTCCATGCGGCGAGGGATGTCCAGTAGCCGGCCCCGGAACGGACGCATCTGTGCGTCCGCCGGACGCTGGCCTCCGCCGTCCGGCCGCGGACGACACGTTCGGGTTCGGGTCGTTCGCGTTCCAGCCCGACTCGCGGATCGCGGGGAACGACGCCGTCGGTCCGACGCACCGGTCCGCCGGCCCTGCCGGACGTGCGGGAGGTTCCGTGGCGTCCTAGACCGCCGGCTCGTCCCGGCCCGAGAGACGACGGGCGAGCTCGGTGCGCGACCTCACCTCCAGCTTCCGGTAGACGTTGCCGAGGTGGTACTCGACCGTCTTGGGGCTGAGGAACAACGCGGCCGCCACCTCCTTGTTGGTCGCGCCTTCGGCGACCGCGAGCGCGACCTGCAGCTCCTGAGGCGTCAGGTTCTGGGAGACCGGGTGCTCGCGGGGGCGGACCACGCCGCCGGTGGCGCGGAGCGAGGCGGCGGCACGTTCGGTCCAGTGGCGGGCCCCGAGGTCCTCGAACGTCCGGAGCGCCGCTCGGAGGTGATGTCGTGCATCCCCTCGACGTCTCGTGCGGCGCAGGTGCTCACCGGTATGGAGCTGCGTGCGCGCGCGCTCGAAGGGGACGGCCGCCTTCGCGTGCCACTCCATCGCCTCGCTCAGGGCCTGGTCGGCGGCCCCCGGGTCGCACAGGGCCCGGCAGCGCCGGACGACCGCCCAGACGTGCGCGTTGTCGGCCTTCCCGGCGCGGTCCTCGAACTCGGCCAGCAGCTCCGTGGCGTCCCGCCGCCGACCGTCGCGGACGTAGGCCTCGATGAGGTTCTCCCGCCACGGAGCGATCACCACGCTGGGGATCTCGAGACGCTCGGCAGCGCTCCGCACGCCTTCGAGGTGACCGATCGCGTCGTTGACCCGTCCGGCGCCCAGCGCGGCCATACCGAGGGCGGCGGACGTGAACATCTCGATCCCGGAGATCCCCACCTCCCCCGCGGCCTGCAGCGACTGCCCGCAGTGGCGCTCGCACGCTCCCTGCGCGCCCCGCAGCGCCTCCTGTGCCGCCAGCACCGCATCGGCGAACGGCAGGAGCGCGACCTGTCCCAGCTCCTCCGCCAGTCGGCGAGCCTCCTGCGCGCCCGCCCGCGCGGCCGTCCAGTCACCTCTCCGGAGGTCGGCCTCCGCGCGCGCCAGGAGCGGCAGCGGGAGGACGCCGGGCGCGATCGTGTCGCGCGCGGACGCGATCACGGGATCGGTGAGCCGCAGCGCTGCCTCGTGCTCGTACATCCACGCCAGCGAGAGGGCGGCGAAGATGCCGATCACGTGCTCGGGTGCCTGGATGTCGATCCCGCCGAGGTGGGGCGCCGCCCCGAGCAGCAGGTCGCGCGCCTCGCGCTCCTGTCCGGCGTACATGCGCATCGCTCCGAGCGCCGCGACCGTCCCCGGATCGGGTGACAGCTCGTAGGCGTGCTCGGCGAGCTCGAGGCCGAGACGGGTCTGTCCGGCGACCGGAGCCTGCATCGCCGCCTGCGACAGCATGGCGGCAGCGACGCCGGGAAGCACGGCCTCGATCCGCTGCGCTTCGTGCTGCAGGGTCCGGAACGCAGGCTCCGTGTCGCCGGCGCGCACCCCGACGAAGCTCCGCAGGAGCGACACCTGCGCCCGCAGGTCCGGAGCGTCGATCCGCGGCAGTGCCCCGTCCAGGAGGCGCAGCGCGCGATCGGTCCGTCCGACGACCTGCGCCGCCTTGATCGCCTCGAGCAGGCGTTCCGTCCGCCGACGCTCGTCGGTGCTCAGCTCGGCCGCTCGCTCGTAGGCGATGCTCGCCGCGGAGTACGCGCTCCTCTCGAGCATCTGGTCGGCCGCCGCGTCCATCTCGGCGGCGACCTGCTCGTCCGGCCCGACCGCAGCCGCCGCGACGTGCCAGGCGCGCTCCTCTGGGGACGTCAGGCCAGGGCCGAGGTGCGCCAGCACGGCGTGGGCGGCACGACGGTCCGCCGGAACGGCAGCGTGGTAGACCGCCGAGCGGAGAACGGCGTGGGTGAAGCGGATCGTGGGGCCCCCGAGGTGGATGAGCCCACGCGCCTCGGCCTGGGCCAGCTGCTCCTCTCCGAGGCCCAGCTCCTCGAGGGCGGCATGGACAGCCCGGTACGACCCCGAGTGGCTCGCTGCGACGACGAGCAACGCCCGGCGCGTCGCCTCGTCGAGATCGACGAGCTGCGCACCGACCCCCTCGGAGAGCCGCGAACCCAGAGGGAGGGGCTGATCGAGCGGGCGCCGCCCCGACAGCTGTTCCGGATGCAGGAGGTCCGCCGCGGCGACCAGCGCGAGCGGGTTCCCACCCGTCTCGCGGTGGAGCTCCTCCGCTACCTCCGGCGCGACCGGGACGCCCCGGTGCCCCTCGACCAGCTGTCTGCCCGCATCGGCGTCGAGCCCGGTCAGCTGCAGCTCCTCGGCGACGTCGAGGAAGGGGACGTCGCTGCGGATCGCGAAGACGGCCAGGATGGCTTCCGCCCGCAGACGTCGGACGGCGAACCCCAGGGCACGCTCGGACTCGCTGTCGACCCACTGAGCATCGTCGACGAGGACCACGACCGGACCATCGTCCTCGGCCGCCGCGGCCAGGAGGCTCAACGTGGCCACGCCGACGGCGAACGGAGAGGTCCGGACGGGAGGCCCGAGGGCCAGCGCTCCTGCGAGCACCTCCGCATGGAACGGCGTCAGCTCGTCCAGGTGATCACGGAGCGGCAGCAGGAGCTCCGCCAGCGAGGCGAACGGGACCTCGGACTCCGACCCGATCCCCGTCGCTGAGAGGACCGTGCACGGCTCGGCGCGTCGCTCGAACTCGCGCAGCAGGGCGGTCCTGCCGACACCCGGTTCGCCCCGCACGACGACCGCACCGCTCGTCCCTGCGCGGGCCCGGTCGAGCATCGCCGCGAGCCGCGCCAGCTCCCGCTCTCTCCCGAAGATCAGCGGCCCCTGCACCGCGAGTCCCCCCATGACGCCGCGACGCCCCGGAGGTGGCCCGGGAGGTCCGTCACCTACACGGAACTTTCCCCCTTTTCGCACCGGAGGGCAAGGGTCGGACTAGGGACATCCCTGGTACCGCCGGGGGCCACCATCCGTCACTATGGGGGATGTCCGCGTGACGGAGAGGAACCAGCATGTCGATGACCACCGCACCGCCTGACGCGCGGCCCCAGGAGGCCGTCCCGGGCGCATGCGCGGCGGCCGTCGTCGAGTTCTGCCTCCTCGGCCTGCGGGCGGAGTTCCAGCGTGCTCGCGAGGCCGTCGCGGCCGGCGACGAGGCGGAACACGCTGCCGCGCAGGCGCAGATCCGCTCGTTGCTGTCACGCCTGGGCGTGGGGTCGTAGGGGCGACGCGTGGCGTCGAAGGAGTGACGTGCGTCCCGCGTCAGAGGCGTTCGCAGAGCCGTACGACGAGGTCGACACCGTCGGCCTCGACCCGGTGTCCGTGCGAGGCGTGGGAGTAGCTGACGGCGACGTGCGATCCGCGGGCCACGCCCGAGAGCTTCAGAACGGCACCGCGCTGCTGACCTGGGCAGAGCCCGACGGTCCGTTCAGGGGCGGGTGCACCGACGTCGCCGCTCACCGTGAGCGTCAACGCTTCGCCCATGCCGGTCGCGGCGGCGAGCCCGTCCTCCGAGACGACCTCGTGCCCGTCGACGATCAACTCGAGGCCCCCCGCCCATCCGGGCCACGCCGGCACGTCCCACCGCATCGTCAGCTCCACCGGCTCGTGGGCGACAGCGGGCAGCTGCGGAGCGGACAGCCCCAGGACGACCGTCAACGCTGCTCCCGCGAGGTGCCGTCGCGGCGACCGGACCGTCATCATGGCTCGTTCTCCCTGGCAGGAGGCGTGGGCCCGCCGGGACGGACCCACGCCACCGCCCGTCAGATGCAGGCAGAGGTCTCCGGTGACTTGCTGGACCCCTCGATGGTGTCGCCGATCGACGCCACCTCCTCCCAGTACGTCGCCGAGGTCACGGGGTCGAGGACCTCCCGCTCGAGCAGCGCCTTCACCGTGGTCGACGACGAGGTGCCGAAGAGCTCGATGACGACCCCCTCCTCGCCGGCATCGGGGCACTCGCCCTCGGTGTAGCTCAGCTTGGATCCGGCGGCCTTGTCGACCAGCAGCGTGAGCCGGTACCAGGTGTCCTCCGTGGCGGGCGGGGCGGCCACCGTGTGGCAATGGCCGACGGCGCACACGCTGATGCCCTTCCCCAGGTCCGCGCCCGTGCCGGGCACCCGGAACGTCGCCGGTCCGGCGGCGAACATCGTCTGACTGAACTCGTGCACCGGCGTCTCTCCTTGCTCCTCCGCCAGTGCCAGGCTCGCGTTGAGCAACGAAGCGACCGTCATGAACACGGCCGCCATGACGGCAGTGCGCGATCGTCGTGAAGATCCCATGATGTCTCCTCCTCGCGTCCGGACTTCCCGGACTCGCCTGGATGGCGTGACATCACCTGGCACGTTGTTCCCACCCGGAGGAACACGTCGCGAGGTCCGACGGCACGCGGTTCCGCGATGGGACCGGGCGGGTGGGCCCGATGGGGGAGATCGGACCCACCCTCACCCGTCACCGACGGGCGGCGACGTCGACGGCGAGAACCATCGACGGCCACGTCAAGTGGCGTGACCGACGGCGTCACGGTCCGTGCGACCCGGGGGAACGGTCGCGGTCACAGCAGCCAGGTGCGCGGCTGCGCTGGTTCGTACGAGCAGTAGGTCCCGGTCCGCGTCGACCGTTGGAGGTGATCGGCGACCTCCGGGAGATGCGGGCCGATGCCCTGGATCGCTCGTCTGATCGCTTTCGTGACGCTGATGCGGGCGCGCTCGGTCGCGCTGGAGGACGGACGGTCGCGACCTCCGAGGCCGACCGCGCGGACCAGCTCGGTCGTGAGCGCCTCGATCTCCGCGCGGCACGACGCCGCCCGCTCGAGGTCGTGGTGGTCCTCCGCTTCCTGGAGGTCCTCCTGGAGATCCCGGAGCCGTTGCCGGTACTCGTGCTTCGCCCGTTCGTCGAGGATCGGACCGGTCCCGGTGTCGTGCGTTCCCCTGGTCAGACCATCCGCGGAGACCCGCTGACCCGCGTTCGACGTCACCAGGTCCAGCGCGTGCAGCTCCCTGGACGGTTCCTGGAGCAGGCGGTGCAGGTAGCGCATGCCGGCACTGTCACGGAGCCGGGCGGGGCCGTCGGGCCGACCGACGACCCAGTACTCGCCTTCGCGCCGGAACACCAGCTGCGCCGCCTCCTCCCCCGCGTCCGGGGTCTCGGCCGGCGGGTCGTCGGCGCGGTCCTCCGTCAGCCACGCCATGCCGAGCGCAGCCGCCGAGGCTCGCAGCTCATGCTCCATCTCCGCGGCGCGCACCAGGTCGGTGGGAAGGCCCCGCCGTCGGAGGACGCGGACGTAGTGGTGCAGCGCCCACGCCGTGAGGGGCCGGTCCCCGACCGCGCGGTTCCGCGCGAGTCCCGCTCCGAGGTACCGCTCGGCCGCATCGAGGTCGCCCGTGGCCGACGCCGCGAGCCCGAGGAACACCGAGACCGACCCGAACGAGGCGGCCCCCGCGTTGGCGATCGCGATCTGGTCCGCGTACGGGGACAGCTCGCGTCGCAGCAGTGCCGCCCCCTGCTCGTCTCCGAGCTCCCAGCAGGCCATCGTCAGCATGCAGAGCGTCACGAGCCAGTTGCCGTCGCGCGCGACCCGGGCTCCGTCGTGACCGATGAGACGCTCGACGTGCGTGCGGGCGTGATCCACGTGACCACGCTGCGCCTCCATGAAGCTCAACGCGCCCGCCCAGGCACTGCCGGGGAACTCCTCCAGGTACAGGCGGATGGCGGGGAGGATCTCGTCGATGCGACCCTGCGCCCAGCGCAGCATGCAGACCTGGACCCCGAACACGACCCGCGCGGCCGTTCCCAGCACCGCATCCCCCAGGGCCAGCGCCGTGTGGGCGTGCTCCTCCGCGTCGTCGAACCGCCCGGCCGTGAACGCCCGCGCCGCATCGAGCACGGCGAGCTGCCAGTGGGAGAGCGGCCGCGGGGATCGTCGCACCGCCTGCGCGAACCGCCGGATCTCCGCCTCGGCCTCCCCGACGTCGCCGAGCTCGAGGAGGGTGACGAGGCGCAGGTGACGCCCCCGGAGCTCGAGCTCGTCGTCGTGGACCGCGTGGGCTCCGGCGATGATCGCGCGTGATCCCTCCAACCGGGCGCCCACGTCGTCCGGTCCGTGGCCGGCGACCAGGCGGCTGTAGGACGCGATCAGCCCGGTCGCCGGGTCCTCGAGACGACTCGCCACGGCGACCGCCTCGTCGGCCAGGGCGCGCCGGCGCGACACCTGATCGCTGTAGTACAGCTCGACCGCCAGCCGACCGAGCAGACGAGCCCGCGTCGGGCTGTCCTCCTCGCCGACGCGGAGGAGCGCCCGCTCGAGCAGGTCGATGACGACAGGGTCGGCATCGGCCACGTACCCGTACCCGCCAAGACCGCACGCACGGCCGAGAGCGGCCATGGCGAACCCTTGGGCGGAACCCAGCTGGTCGGCGACGTCGGCGGCGCGCTCGAAGGTCGATCGTGCCTCGAGCGTCCGACCCGCATGGAGCTGCGCGTCCCCGAGCTGCAGCGCACAGCCGAGGATGTCCTCACCCGGTGCATCGACGCCGGTGAGGAGCTCCAGCGTGCGCTCGTACCACCGGGACGCCTCGGGGTACGCACGCGCCGCGGCGGCGCGCGCCGCCGCTCTGGCCGTCCAGTGCGCAGCGACGAGGCCATCGACGAGCGGTGCCCCCTCCAGGAAGTGGCGGGCCACCTCGGTCGTGGCGAAGCCCTCGTCGCCGGCGTGGCGGTCGGACATCACCCGCGCCAGGGTCGCGTGGATCCGGGTGCGGTCCGCGAGGGGCAGATCGTCGTAGAGCACCTCGCGGTACAGGACGTGGGCGAAGGCGTACCGACCCGAGGCGACCGGGGCACGGGCGACCACCCCGGCCTCCACCGCGACCGAGAGGGCGGGCAGCAAGCCCTCGATGTCCACGCCCGCGGCGGCCTGCAGCGTGGCCAGGTCGAACTCCCGTCCGATCACCGCGGCGAGACGGAGCAGGTGGAGCGCATCGTCCGGCAGCGGCTCCAGTCGCAGCCGCACCGCTCCACGGACCCCCGCCGGTAGGGGCGCCCTGGCATCCGGTAGCTCCATGGCCGACCATCCGTCACGGCCGAGGGACCGCGCGATCTCGACCACGAAGAACGGGTTGCCGCCCGTCGCCTCGACGAGCGCGTCCGTCACGGCAGCTGGGGGCCGGACACCGACGACCCGCGCTGCGAGGTCCGCCACCGCGCTGCTGTCCAGGCCGTCGAGCGGGATGTGGACCGCTCCACGCAGCAGGTCGGTGAGGAGGCGGCTGCTGCCGGGTCGTGCTTGGAGGGGCAAGGGACGGTGCGTCGCCAGGACGAGCAACGGGGCGTTGCTGAGCTCGGCGGACAGGAGGCGCAGCAGGGAGAGGTCCGACTCACTGGCCGCGTGCACGTCGTCGAGGACGAACAGGGACGGACGCGACCCCGCCGTCTCGAGCAGGAGCTGGACGATGTCGTCGTGGAGTCGGAAGGATGCGCCCGAGGAGATCGGCGGCTCCGCTCCGGCTGCACGGGGGGAGATGCGCTGGAGGAGCGTGACCACGGCATCGACCGGACCGATCGCACCGTCCCGGATGTGCAGCTTGACGAGGTCCCGCAGGATCTGCGACCACGGCCAGTACGCCGGCGCGTCGCCACCCTCCCAGCACCTCCCCCAGGCCACGCGGAGACCCTGCTCCTGGGCTCGTCGCATGACGGCGTCGGCCAGGGAGGTCTTGCCGACGCCGGCGTCACCGCTCACCAGGACGAGCCGGCCGTTGCCGGAGCGCGCTCGGGCGATGAGCTCGGCGATCTCGCGCAGCTCCGCGTCGCGACCGAGCGGCTCGTCCGGGGCCGGCTGACCGACGGGCTCGTGCAAGGACAGATCGGACACGATGAGCGTGCGCGCCGCGAGACGCACACCGTCCGACGTCCTCGTCACCGGGCGCTCCTCCCCCGAGGCCGGCCTTCCCGGACAGTGTCCAGAAGGTCGCCGGCGCCCGCATCAGGGAACCCCCTAGGAACTAGTCACATCGGACGGACCCGACGCCCGGTCGTCACGGGCACATCGGCGGAGCCGCGCCGGCGGCGTCCAGGTGCCGGCGGCGAGCCGGCCCGCCCGAAGGACCCCGGCGGCCCGCCGGCGGTGCCGCCCTACGCTCCCGGCGAGCACCCTCGCCGCCGGGCCGCCGGATCGGGACCGACGTGCACCGGTGCGACCTGACCCTGGAGCTCCGCCCGTGACGACTCCCCCCGCCGGTCGCCTGACGATCCGCCGCCTGACCCAGGGGCGACCCCTGCGGGAGCAGCTCGCCGACGACGTGCGCGCGGGCTTCGGCCGCTCGCCGAAGGTGCTGCCGCCGAAGTACCTCTACGACGAGCGGGGCTCGGAGCTGTTCGAGACCATCACCGAGCTGCCGGAGTACTACCCGACCCGGACCGAGGCGACGATCCTCTCCGCCCACGTCGACCGGCTCGTGGAGGACATCCGACCCGAGGAGCTCGTGGAGCTCGGTTCCGGCTCGTCCCGCAAGACCCGGATGCTCCTCGAGGCCATGCACCGCAGCGGGAGCGGGAACCGCTACGTCCCGCTCGAGATCTCCGAGACCGCGCTCGAGGGCGCCGCGCTCGAGCTGCTCGACGACTACCCGTGGCTGGAGGTGCACGGCCACCTCGGCGACTTCGCGACCGACCTGCCGTCGGTGTCGCGCAGCGGCCGGCGGATCATCGCCTTCCTCGGGTCCACCATCGGCAACCTCCTGCCGGCTGCCCGTGCGGCACTCCTCGAGCGCGTCGCCGACAGCATGCAGCCCGGCGACGTGTTCCTCCTCGGCGCCGACCTCGTCAAGTCGCCCGCGACGCTCGTGCCCGCCTACGACGACGCGGCCGGCGTGACCGCCGACTTCAACCGCAACATGCTGACGGTCCTCAACCGGGAGCTCGACGGGGACCTCCCGGTCGACGCCTTCGAGCACCGCGCCGTGTGGAACGCCGGCGAAGCGCGGATCGAGATGCACCTCGTGGCCCGCGAGGAGGTGACGGGGCGCCTGGACGCCATCGAGCTCGACGTCCGGTTCGCGCCCGGGGAGCCGCTCGTGACCGAGTACTCCTGCAAGTTCGAGGTCGCCGGGCTCACGGGCGAGCTCGGCGTGGCCGGACTCGAGACCGCCGAGGTGTGGACCGACGATCGGCGCTGGTTCTCGGTCTTCGTCGCCCGCCGGACCGACAGCTCAGCCCCGGCCGATCAGTACGGCGGGGGGTAGCCGAACCGCTCACCGTCGGCCCAGCGCGGCGGCTGGTTGCCGTAGGCCGGGATGCCGCCCTTGTCCTTCAGGAGGCGCGCGAGGTGGAGCAGGTTCCACGTCATGATGGTCGTGTTGCGGTTCGTGAAGTCGGAGTCGAGCCCCACCGGCGTCCCGCCGTCCTCGGCCTCGTCCCCGTAGCTCGCCCCGGGACCGACCGGCCCGATCCAGCCTGCATCGGCCTGGGGCGGGATGGTGTAGCCGAGGTGCTGGAGTGCGAACAACAGGTACATCGAGCAGTGCTTGATGCCGTCCTCGTTGCCGGTGATGATCGCGCCACCGACGCGGCCGTAGAAGTCGAACTGGCCGCGGTCGTTCAGCTCACCCGAGTAGGCGTAGAGGCGCTCGATGACCTGGGTGCAGACCGACGACAGGTTGCCGAGCCAGATGGGCGTACCGAGGACGAGGATGTCCGCCGCCAGGACCCGCTCGAGGAGTCCCGGCCAGTCGTCGCGCTCGAACGGGCCGTCCTCGGTCATGTCGACCTGCACCCCGGGGGCGAGCTCGTGGTCCACGGCCCGGATGACGTCGACCGCGACACCGACCTGCTCGAGGATCGCGATCGACCGGTCCATCAGCGTCTGGGTGTGCGACGTCTGCGGGGACGGCTTCAGCGTGCAGTTGATGTAGACGGCCCGGAGGTCGTCGTACGTCGCGGGGGCGTCGTCGGGCAGCGCGGTCATCAGGGTCCTGTCCTTGTCGTGTCTTCGGGGGCCGGTGGTGGGGTGTCGGGGTCAGCGCATCGGGTCGAGGAGCGCGTCGAAGCCTCCCTCGCGCTGTCCGACGCCGAAGAACTCCTTGATCTTGGCCTCGGCGAACCCGAGCGCCTGTGCGAGTTCGATGCGGGGCGGGAGAGGGATCTCGTCGGGATCGATGATCACGTCGACGACGGTCGGACGTCTCGACGCGAAGGCCTGGCGGAGGGCCGCCTCGAGGTCGGCCGGGTCGTCGACCAGGATGCCCTCGGCGCCGAACGCCTCGGCGACGGCGGCCAGGTCGCAGGGCGGGAGGCCGGTCTGCTGGTCGGCGAAGCCCTCGGCCTCCTGCTCGACGGTGATGAGGCCGAGCTTGCGGTTGTCGAAGACGACGACGGTGATCGGCAGCTCGAGCTCGACCGCCGTGATGAGGTCGCTGGGGAGCATCGTGTACGAGCCGTCCCCGACCAGGGCCACGACCTGCCGGTCGGGGAACGCGAGCTGCGCGCCGATCGCCGCGGGAAGCCCGAACGCCATGCTCGCGAGGTTGCCGGACAGGGTCAGCTGCTGGCCGTCCCGGATCGCGAGGTGGCGGGCGACCCATGCGGTGACGGTGCCCGTGTCGAGCGTGACGACGGCGTCGTCGCGGAGCAGGGAGCCGGCGACGGCCGCGAGGCGCTCCGGCTTGATCGGTCGGGTCTCGTTCGTCTCGAGGTGGCGCATCCAACGTCGCCACCGCTGCATGTCCTCCTGCGCGGCCTCGAGGAAAGAACGGTCCTCACGTCGCCCGATCCGGTCGAGCAGGAGCCGGAGCGTCGGCTTGGCATGGCCCACGAGCGGGACCTCGACCGGGTACCGGCGGCCGACGCGTCCTCGGGCGAGGTCGAGCTGGATCGCCGGGACGCCGTCGGGGTAGAAGTCGCGGTACGGGAAGTCGGTGCCGAGCATCACGAGCAGGTCGCAGTCCGACATCGCGTTCACGGCCGCCCGGGTCCCCAGGAGGCCGAGCCCGCCGACGGTCAGCGGGTGGTCGTCGGCGAACAGATCCTTGCCGCGCAGGGTCTTGACGATCGGCGCACCGAGCCGGTCGGCGAGCTCGAGGAGCTCGGCGACCGCGTCCCGGACGCCGATACCGGCGAGGATCACCGGTGCGTCGGCACGCTCGAGGAGGCGCACCGCGTCGGCGAGGTCCTCGTCGGCGGGCACGGTCCGCGGCTCGCGCCGGACCACGACGCCGTGTGCGACCGTGGCGACGTCCTGCTGCGCGATGTCGGCCGGCACGGCCAGGTGCGCGACACCGGGGGTGGAGAGCGCCGCCTGCACCGCTTCGACCGCGAGCGTCGGGAGCTGGTCGGGGTGGACGATCCGCTGGCTGAAGGCGGCGACGTCGGCGAACAGCGCCGGTTGGCCGACCTCCTGGTGCGCGTCCGTCCCGAGGCGGTCGGTCTCGGTCTCCCCGGTGACCGCGATCACCGGGGCGTGGTCCCGCGCGGCGTCGTACAGGCCGTTCAGGAGGTGGATGGCCCCGGGACCCGAGGTGCCCACCACAGCCCCGAGCCGGCCGTCGAGCTTCGCCTGCGCGCTCGCGGCGAAGGCGCCGGCCTCCTCGTGCCGGACGTGCACGAACGTCAGACGGTCGTCGCGACGGATGCCGTCGACGATCGCGTTCACCGCATCGCCAGGGATCCCGAAGACGTGGCGGACGCCCGCGTCGGCCAGGACGTCGAGAAGTGCGTCGGTCACCGTGCTCACGTGCGTCCTGCTGTCGTCTCCGCTCAGCCAAGCGGAGCTGCGTCCCCATGGCTCCGGATCGACACGGCCTTCGGTCGGGGGGAAGCGTGCGGAACGTCCGCCGGGCGCTCCGGCCCAGGGTGTGCCTCCACCGTCTGGCGCGTCCCTCGCCGGACCCGTCCGGGAGGCCCACTGCGGGCGTGTCCCGCCAGCCGCTCTCCCCATAGGGTTGCGGGAACAGATCATGCCGATGGAGACATCCGTCCAGTGACGGGCCGCGAACCACACCGGGGTCGTCGCCGGGCGCGACACGCCGGAGCCCCGACGGGTCGACGCGCCACCCTCCACGACGACGCCACGAGAGGCCATATGCGGTCCCGCTCGCTGTTCCTGGCCGCGCTGTCGGTGGTCGTGCTCGCCGTGGCCGGGTGCTCCGGCGCCGACGCCGGCGACGAGCCGCGCCCGCTCGTCCTCGGCGGCATCCCCGACCAGGATGTCCGGGTCCTCGAGGAGCGCTTCGGCGGGATCGCCGAGGCGCTCACCGAGCGGGTCGGGATCCCCTTCGAGTACCGGCCCGCCACCTCCTACGCCGCCGTCGTGACGGCCTTCCAGAACGGCGACGTGCTGCTGGGCTGGTTCGGGGGCCTGACCGGGGTCCAGGCCCGACTCGCCGTCCCTGGTGCGGAGGCCGTCGCCCAACGACCCATCGACCAGGACTTCCGGTCGGTCTTCATCGTCGGCCAGGACGTCGAGGCGGAGACGCTCACCGACCTCGCCGGCCTCCGGTTCACGTTCGGAAGCGAGAGCTCGACCTCGGGGCACCTGATGCCGCGCCACTTCCTCCGGCAGGAAGGGCTCGATCCGGACGAGGACTTCGACGGCCGACCGGGGTACTCAGGGTCGCACGACAAGACCTGGAAGCTCGTCGAGGCGGGGAGCTTCGAGGCCGGCGCGCTCAACGCCGCCGTGTGGGACGCCGCCGTCGAGGCCGGCGAGGTCGACACCGGCCGGGTGCGCGCGCTGACGCAGACCCCACCGTACGTCGACTACCACTGGGTCCTGCATCCCGACGTCGACGAACGCTACGGGGAGGGCACCTCGGAGCGGATCATCGAGGCCCTCCTGTCGATGTCCGCCGAGGACGGCGCGGTGGTCGCGGAGGCCCTGGCGCTCTTCGAGACGGACAGGTTCATCCCCGCACACGACGACGACTACGCGCAGATCGAGACGGTGGCGCGCGACCTCGGGCTGATCGCCCGTGAGTGACCCGTCGTGACCGAGCGCGCCGAGCTCGCATGCTCCCTCCGAGGCGTCAGCCGCTCCTTCGCCGGGGCTGCGGCACTCCGGGACGTCGACCTCGACATCCCCGTGGGACAGACGGTGGCGCTGATCGGCCCCAGCGGCGCCGGCAAGACCACCCTGCTGCGCATCCTCGGAGGCCTCGGCGAGCCCGACCGCG
>JAHWKB010000330.1 GCA_019348115.1 Actinomycetota bacterium
CCCCCCCCTCTAGCGGCCCGCGGCCCGGCGGGACCCCCCCCCCCCCCCCCCCCCCCCCCCGGGGGCGGGGGGGGCGGGTGGGGCCCCCGCCCCCCCCCCCGCTCGCGCATCGCATGGCGGGGGGGGGGGGGGGGGGCCACCCCCCCCCCCCCCCCCCGCGGGGGGGGCGCCCCCCCCCCCGCCCCCCCCCCACGCCCGGGTCCGCCGGCGAGAGAGCCCCGCCCGCGCGTCGGCCTCGTCGGGTCCCCCCGCGGAAACGTGCCGACACGAGCGCGTAGCCGACCGCGATCCAGGCCAGACCGAACGGGATCCCGAGCCAGGCCGCGGTCGTCTGCTCGTTGAAGCCGAGCATCGCCAGCGTCCCGGCCACCAGGGACACGGCGGCCCAGCCGGGAAGCACCCCGGCTCGGAGAACCGTCACCCCGAGCAGCAGCAAGCCGGCGACGAGCGCCAGCACTCCCGGGATCACGAGATGCGGCATGAACGGGAAGTCGCCCGCGAACAGCAGGGCCTGCACCAGCCCGGCCGTCACGATCACGCCGATCCCACCCAGCGCGAGCACCGCTGCGGTCCTGCCGATCCGGCCGAAGCGGCCGGACCGGCGTGTCAGGGTGATCAGGGCCGTGGCTGCGACAGCGAACAACACGAGCGCCACGAGCGTGAGCGCTCCCTCGATGATGCCGGACGTCGCATGGGGCGCGTCAGGCAGCCGTCGGTGACGCATCCGACGGGCTTCGAGGCATGGATGATGGTGGCCGCCACCCAGGCGGTCCCACCCACCACGGCGGCGCCGCCACCCGCGAGACCGACCAACCGATCCGACATCCCCACACCCCCGCGACCTGGACGCTCATCGTCGCACGGGGCCGGCGGCTTGTCAGCCGGGCGGGCTGAGGCGACCGTCTCATCCGACCCGGTCGCCCTCAGGTCGTTGGTGGCGTGCGCCGGCGCTACCGTGACCGCGCGCCGTCGTCACGAGGACCACTCCATGATCGGCCCTGCCCGGGCCGTTCGGGAGAACACCCGGGGTCAGAGGGCGGGATCCCCACTCGGCTCCCTGGATCCGGACCCTCCCCCTCGTGCGCCGCTGCGGACGCCGAGAGCGTGGACCGCACGCATCGGTAACCGTGCGTAACCGTCCAACGCGGAGCGTCGCTAGCCGTGCTGATGTCCCACGACCCGAGGTACGCCATGCTGCGCCGCCCCCTGCTCCTGCTCCTGTCCACCGTGCTCGTCCTGGTCCCCGCCGGTGCTGCCGCCGGCGAGGAGGCGGACCCCGGCACGACGGAGGAGACGGTGTCCGAGGCGACGGCCCTCACCGCGCTGGCCGACCTCGTCGACGCCATCGCGGCCGCGCTGGGCATCGCCGACGTGGAGGACACGGGTGGGACGGTCGCGCTGGACGACGAGCAGCGCGACGTCCTCCGCGCACTGCTCGACCAGGTCCTCGAGGCCATCAAGGTCGAGACCCTCCTCGCCTCGGCCGACGCGTCGCTGCTGACCGAGGACCAGGACCCGGTCACCGAGGTCGAAGGCGAGACCGCGGACGTGGACGCCGACGGTGGGACGCACGGCGCGATCGTCTCCACCGTCGCCCGCTGCGCCCCGCGCGGCCAGGGCCTCCGGGGGCTGTTCGACAGCGTGAAGAACCACGGTGCGTTCGTCCGCGCCGCCGCCCAGGGCGGGAGCGTGACCCTGACCGTCCCGGTCGTCACCGGCACGGGCACCGACGTCACGGTCGGCACCGACAGCGTCGAGGTGACCCACGACCTCACCAGCGTCGCCGCCGCCGAGGCCCTCTGTGCTGACCTCGAGGTCATCGCGACCGCGGCAGCGCTCTCCCGCGCCGACGACCTGGAAGATGGAACCGACGTGGACGGCCGCACCGACCGTGCCGAGCTCGACGCCGCGAAGGCCGAGCGCCGCGCCGACCGGGACGCGGCCAGGGCGGAGCGTGCCGAGGCCCGCGACGCCGAGAAGGCGGAGCGCCGCGAGGGCCGTGACGCCGCCAAGGGGCAGCGCCGGTCCGCGAAGGCCGACCGCGCCGGCACGCGCACGAGCGACTGACCGAGGACCGACGCGGGGTCAGCGGGCGCGGTCGAGCTCGCTGGCCGGGTCCGAGGTCGGTCCGTCGCCGAGCCGTTCGCGGACCTCGGCGAGCTCATCGTCGTCCAGCGCGTCCGTCGGGACCTGCGGGTCGAGCTCCCGGAGCGTGTCGCGGAGGAGGGTCAGGACGGCGGCGTCCCGGACGATCGGCACGTCCGCGGGCACGACGTCCCACGGGGCGTGCTCGGTCGAGGTCTCGCGGATGGCGTCCTCGTAGGCCTCCTGGAACGCCTCGTGCCGCTCGAGGATGTCGAGGTCGTGGAGGTCGAGCTCCCAGCGTCGCTCCGGGTCCTCCGCGCGACCGCGGAGGCGTCGGCGCTCCTCCTCGATGGAGACGTGGAGGAACGCCTTGACGAAGGTCGTGCCCTCGTCGGTCAGCATCCGCTCGAAGTCCCGGATGTGGCCGTAGCGCCGGCGCCACCGCTCCTCGGGCACGCGCTGCTCGACGCGGTCCGACACCACCCCCTCGAGCTGCGACCGGTTGAACACGCCGATGATCCCGACCTCCGGTGCGCGGTGGTGGAACCGCCAGAGGTGGTCGTGGGCCTGCTCCTCGTCGTTGGGCATGGCGAAGTGGACCGTCTTGTACGCCTGGGGGTTGAGGCCGCGGAGGGCCGCGCGGATGGTCTCGTCCTTGCCCGCCGCCGGCATCGCCTGGAGGACGAGCAGGACGG
>JAHWKB010000331.1 GCA_019348115.1 Actinomycetota bacterium
GGCGTCTCGTAGATGCCCGAGACGTCCTCGACCGCGATGCCGGCGCTGTCGTGGAGCGCGTAGACGGCGCTCGTGAGGGTCTCGACGGCATCGCCGACGTTGCCCCCGAGCCCGAGGAAGGCCGTGACCGGACCGCGCGCCGTCACGCCGGGTCCCGCTCGCGGCGGACGGTGACGCGGACCTCGGTCGCCGGGACGGTCAGGGGCACGCTCGGCTTGTGGACGGTCACCTCCGCGGCCGCCACGCGTTCGTCGGAGAGACAGACGTCGAGCACGCGCGCCGCCACACGCTCGATGAGCTGGTCCTTCGCCTCCGTGACGACCCTGTGGACCTCCTGGGCCAGGACCCCGTAGTCGAGCGTGTCGCCGAGGTCGTCGGAGACCATGGCGGTCGAGAGGTCGACCTCGACGGCGACGTCGACCACGAACCGCTGGCCGAGCGCCTGCTCGTGGAGGAGCACGCCGTGGTGGGCCCACACCTCGAGCCCGACCACCTCGATCCGGTCCACCTGCTGCTCCTCGTCGCGAGGGAGCAGCCTACGGCGCCCACGTGCGCGACCGGTGCGGTCAGCCGGGGACGTCCCCGGTCACGACGGCGCGCGCCATCGTGACCGCGCGGACCGTCTCGGCGACGTCGTGCACGCGCACGATCGCCGCGCCGTTCCCGACCGCGTGCGCGGCCGTGACGATCGAGCCCTCCACGCGCGCCGAGGCCTCGCGGACCCCCGTCACGGCACCGAGGAAGGACTTCCGGGACGTGCCGACGAGGACCGGCCGGCCGAGCGAGGTGAACTCGCGCACCCGGCGCAGCAGCTCGAGGTTGTGCGTGACGGTCTTGCCGAAGCCGATGCCCGGGTCGACGACCACGCGCTCGGCGGGGACCCCGAGGAGGTCGAGGCGGCGGAGCTGATCGGACAGGAAGTCGTAGACCTCCGCGACGACGTCGGTGTAGCGCGGGTCGCGCTGCATCGTGCGGGGCGTGCCCCGCATGTGCATGACCACGTAGGGGACGTCGAGCTCGGCGACGGTCTGGAGCAGCAGGCCGTCGCTCGTGCCAGCGGAGACGTCGTTCACGATCGCGGCGCCGGCGGCGACCGCCTGCCGTGCGACGTTGGCCTTGCTGGTGTCGATCGAGACCACTGCCCCGTCGGCGGCGAGCGCCTCGACCACCGGGACCACCCGGCGGAGCTCCTCGTCCTCCGGCACGGGATCGGCGCCGGGACGGGTCGACTCGCCACCGACGTCGATGACGTCCGCTCCCTCCTCGAGCATCGCCCGGGCGTGGGCGAGGGCCGGCCCGGGATGGTCCGCGGCGGTGTAGTGCGAGCCCCCGTCGGAGAAGGAGTCCGGGGTGACGTTGAGGATGCCCATCACGACGGGACGCTCGTCGCAGGGCAGGACCCCGGCGGGTGTCGCGAAGGCCGGCGCGCCGGCGAGCCAGCTCGCGACCGCGCGGTCGACCTCGATCCCGAGGGGGCCTGCGAGCTCTGCGCCGCCGCGCCGGCCCGCGGCGTCGACCAGCTGGGACGGTCGTGCGGTCACCACGAGGCGTCCCTCGACGACCTCGGCCACGCCGCCGGCGGACGCCACCCCGGCGGCGACGTCCGCCGCCTCGGCCAGGTGGCTCACCGCGATCCGCGCCGGCCCGCCGGTGGGGACGAGGGAGGCGTCGACGACGCGGACGGTCGGGGTCGCACCCTCCCGGGCGTGCGGCGCCTCGCCCACGTCAGGCGCTCCGCGTGCCGGTGAGGAACGACATCGCCTCGGCGCGCGTCCGGGGGTCCTCGCGGAAGATGCCGCGGACGGTCGACGTCACCGTCGAGGCGCCCGGCTTGCGGATGCCACGCATCTCCATGCAGAGGTGGCGCGCCTCGAGCACGACGAGCACGCCGCGCGGCACGAGTGCCGTCTCGAGCGCGTCGGCGATCTGCGTCGTCATGCGCTCCTGGAGCCCGGGTCGCTTCGACACCACGTCGACCAGGCGGGCGAGCTTCGACAGCCCCGTGACCTGCCCGTCGGTGTTCGGGAGGTACGCGACGTGCGCGTGACCGAAGAACGGGACCATGTGGTGCTCGCACTGCGAGTAGAACGGGATGTCCCGGAGCATCACGAGCTCGTCGTGGCCCTCCTCGAACACGACCGAGAGCACGTCCGAGGGATCGACGAGCATGCCGGCGTAGATCTCGTCGAAGGACCGCGCGACCCGGTCCGGGGTCTGGCGGATGCCCTCGCGGTCGGGATCGTCCCCGATCGCCTCGAAGAGCAACCGCACGGCCTGACGGATCTTGTCGTGGTCGAACGAGCCGGTCGGGTCGACGCCGGTGATGTGCTTGATGCGGTCCCGCGAGGGGACGTCGAGGTGGGGCTCGTCGAGCTCGTGGGGCATGTGCTGGCTCCCGCCGCGATGGGGCGTGCGGTCAGTCGGCGCGCTTCGACGAGCTCCGCTTCGTGGCCTTCTTCGTCGACGACTTCTTGGCGGTCGTGGCCTTCTTCGCGGGCGTCTCGCGGGCGCTCGTCCGCTTGCCGGAGCCGTTGCCGTTGCCGCTCCCGTTGCCGTTGGTGCCGTTCAGCCGTCGGAGCGTGCGCAGGACCGACGCGGGGGTCTTGTCGTGGGGCGCGGCGACCGCGCGGCTCGGCCGCTGCCGGACCGACGCCATGATCTCGGCGAGGGCCGCGGCGTCGAGGGTCTCCTCGTCGAGGAGCCGCGCGGCCATCGTCTCGAGCACGTCGTCGTTCTCGACGAGGATCTCGAGCGCCTCGTC
>JAHWKB010000101.1 GCA_019348115.1 Actinomycetota bacterium
GTCTGGATCGTCATGTGGAGGCAGCCGGCGATGCGGGCGCCGGCGAGCGGCTGCGCGTCGGCGTAGCGCTCGCGCAGCGCCATCAGGCCGGGCATCTCCTTCTCGGCCATCGTGATCTCGGTGCGGCCCCAGGCCGCCAGGGAGAGGTCGCGGACCTTGAAGTCCTGCGTCGCGTCGGTCACTGAGGATCCTCCGGGGTGCGTGTGGGTGGTCCGGCGCGGGCCGGCACCGGATGGACGGCGGCATGGCGACGCGCGCGGGGCGAGGTGCGCAGGGATGCGCTGGCGCTCGGTACGGGACGGGCCGGACTCGACCTCCACGCACCCATGGTACGCGGCATCAGGCGATCGGCTCGAACCTGATGTCGTCGTCGGTCACCACGGCGAGGTGATCCTCCGGCACGGGCTCCCAGTCGAGGTCCGGCGCCAGCGGCTCCGAGGCGAGGACGGCCCCGCCGGCCCACGCGCCCGCGTCGCGGACCGCGTAGAGGCTGTTGCGCGCGTACCCGGCGGAGGTCCGGGCGGCGAGGACACGTCGACCGTCGCTGACGAGCAGGTTCAGCGTCGCGGCCTCGCCGGCGTCGGTCACGACCTCGGCGGCCTCGGCGACCGTGGCGCGTAGGGCGGCGGCGAGGTCCCCCCGTGCCTCGCCCCGCAGGTGCTTGAGGAGCGTCGCGAACAGCGTGACGGAGTCCGAGACGGTGTCGACGGCGGCGTAGAGGTCGTCGGGCAGACGCGAGAGGAGCGTGCGACCCACCCCCTTGCGGTAGCCGCCGAGCCACCCGTTGTGGCTGAACGCGAGGCCCTCGAAGACGAACGGGGCCACGTTGCCCGGTCCGAAGGGGATGCCGGGGGACGCCGCCCGCACCGCCGCGAGCTGGACGCGCCCCGTGAGGCGCGGCGCGAGGTGCGGGAGGTTCGTGTCCCCCCACGGCGTCGCCGCGGTGACGTAGCGCAGCGGCCGGTCGTCATCGCCCTCCCACCACGCGACCCCGGTGCCGTCGACGTTCACCGCCGCGTTCAGCATCTCGCGGGGCGCGTAGGCGAGGACCTCGAGGGAGCGCGGCGGGTCGTAGAGCAGCGTCGACAGCGGACGGGCCGGTCCGAGGTAGGCGGCGAAGCGGCACATGCGAGAGGCTCCGGGCGGATGCGGAGCGGCACGGTACGCCCGGGCGCGCCCCTAGGCTCGCCCGGAAGCCCGACGACTGCCGGCGCACGCAGGGGCGGACCGTGACCGATCCGATGATCCGCCTCGACGGGGCCACCAAGACCTTCCCCGGCACCTCGACCCCGGCGGTGGACGCGCTGTCGCTCGAGGTCCCGACCGGCGAGATCGTCGTGTTCGTCGGTCCCTCCGGGTGCGGCAAGACCACGACGCTGAAGATGATCAACCGCATCATCGAGCCGACCGGCGGGACCATCACGGTCGACGGCGTCGACGTCCGCGACCGCGAGCCGCACCTCCTCCGGCGCGACATCGGCTACGTGATCCAGCAGATCGGCCTCTTCCCCCACCGCACGATCGCGCAGAACGTCGCGACCGTCCCGCGACTCCTCGGCTGGGACGAGGACCGGACCCGCGCCCGCGTCGACGAGCTGCTCGTCACGATGGGCCTCGACGAGGAGCTCGGTGCGCGCTACCCGGCGGAGCTCTCCGGCGGCCAGCGCCAGCGCGTCGGCGTCGCCCGCGCCCTGGCGGCGGACCCGCCCGTGCTCCTCATGGACGAGCCGTTCGGGGCGGTCGACCCGATCGTCCGCGGCCGCCTCCAGGTCGAGCTCCTGGACCTCCAGGCCCGGTTGCGCAAGACGATCGTGTTCGTCACCCACGACATCGACGAGGCCATCCACCTCGGCGACCGCATCGCGATCCTCAACGTCGGCGGCCACCTCGAGCAGTACGCCCCGCCCGAGGACATCCTCCGCGAGCCCGCGACCCCGTTCGTCGAGGAGTTCCTCGGCCCGGAGCGGGGGTTGAAGCGCCTGGCCCTGCGCACCGTCGCCGACCTCGGCGAGCTCGGCCTCGGCAACTGCGTCCAGGCCGACGCGTCGGTCGAGGAGGCCGCGCAGGTCGCGGCGGAGCACCAGGAGCGCTGGATCGGGATCCTCGATGGCGACCGGCTCCGCGGCTGGGCGTGGGTGTCCGACCTCGACGGCGCCCGGCGCGCCGGGGACGTGGAGACCTCCCTGTTCCGGGTCGCGCTGTCCGCCGAGGACACCCTCCGGGCGGCGCTCGACGGACTCGTCCGGTCGCGCACCGGGGTGGCCGTGGTGCTCGGCCCCGACCAGCGCTACGACGGGATGATCACGCTGGCGCGGCTCAACCAGGCGATGGTGTCGTGAGCCCGGTGCTCGCGCAGGCCTCCGGCGGGATCCGCTGGTCGTGGATCGGCGACAACCTCGACGACATCTGGGAGGCGACGGTCGAGCACCTGTGGCTGACGGGGATCGCGATGGTCGTCGGCTTCGCGATCGCGATGGTGCTCTCGGTCCTCGCCATCCGGTACCGCCGGCTCTACGGGCCGATCACCGCCACGACCGGCGTGATCTTCACGATCCCGTCGTTCGCGCTCTTCTTCGTCCTCGCGCCGTTCACCGGGCTCACGGTCCTGACGGCCGAGATCGGGCTGGTGCTCTACACGCTCCTCGTCCTGGTCCGGAACACCGTGGCCGGCCTCGACGGCGTCCCGGAGGACGTGAAGGAGGCGGCGCGCGGGATGGGCTACACGCGCAACCGCCTGTTCCTCGAGATCGAGCTGCCCCTCGCTCTCCCGGTCATCATCGCCGGTCTCCGCATCGCGACCGTCACGACGGTCGGGCTCGTGACCATCACGGCCCTCATCACCTTCGGCGGCCTGGGCCGGTTCATCCTGGACGGCCTGCAGCAGAACCTGTTCGTCCCGAAGCTCGTCGTGGGGGCCGTCGGACCGACCGTGCTCGCGCTCGTCCTCGACGGGGCCCTGCTCCTCGTGCAGCGCGCGCTGACGCCGTGGTCGCGCCGGGCGGCCGCCTGATGGACGCGATCGTCGAGACGTTCCGTTGGCTCACCGACGCCGCGTCGTGGACCGGCCCGCGCGGGGTGCTGGCGCGGAGCCTCGAGCACCTCTGGATCTCGCTCGTCCCGCTCGCGTCCGCGATGGCCGTGGCGATCCCGGCCGGGGTGCTCGCCGGTCACCACCGTCGCGGCCAGGCCGTCGGCGCGGCCATCTCCAACCTCGGTCGGGCCGTGCCGAGCCTCGCGCTCCTCGTCTTCGGCCTGCTCCTCTCGGTGCGGGTGCTCGGCCTCGGGTTCAGCTTCTGGCCGATCGTGTTCACGCTGTTCTTCCTCGCGCTGCAGCCGCTGTTCACCAACAGCTACACGGCCGTCCGCGAAGCGGACCCGGCGCTGCTCGAGGCCGCCCGCGGGCAGGGCCTGTCCGAGCGCGACGTCCTCCTGGCGGTCGAGCTGCCGGTGGCGTCGCCCGTGATCCTGACCGCCGTGCGCATCACGGCGGTCCAGGTCGTGGCCACCGCTCCCCTGGGCGCGCTCGCCGCCGGCGGCGGTCTCGGACGCTTCATCATCGACGGCTTCGGGCAGAAGGACGACGGGCAGATGCTCGGCGGCGTGGTGCTCGTGGCGGTCTTCGCCCTGCTCGTCGAGTTCGCGATCACGCGGCTCGAGCGCCGGGTCGTCCCGGGCCCGCTCCAGGGACGGACCGACGCCGCGGCCGTCGTGGCGACCGGCCGCGCCAACTGACCCTAGGGTCCGAGGTCCGCACCCCCATCGGAGGCACCCATGAGGAAGAAGCGCCGAAGCCATCTGACCGTCGCCGCCCTGTCCGTCGTCGCGCTGCTCGCCACCGCCTGCGGCGGCGACACGGGCGGGGGCGACCCCGGCGCCGGCGGAGGCGTCGAGGGCCCCACGATCACCGTCGGCACCGTCGACTTCGCCGAGAACCGCATCCTCGGCCAGATCTACGGCCAGGCGCTCGAGCACGCCGGCTACGACGTCGAGATCACCGAGAACATCGGCAACCGCGAGCTCGTGGCGCCACAGCTCGAGGACGGCAACCTCGACCTCATCGTCGAGTACACCGGCAACGCCCTCCGCTTCGAGCGGGGCGGCGAGGACGTCGAGATCCGCGACGAGCAGGAGGTCTACGACGCGCTCAACGAGGCCTACGCCGACAAGGGCCTGACCGCGCTCCGGATGTCCGAGGCGCAGGACGTCGACGCGGTCGTCGTGACGAAGGAGACGGCCGAGGAGCACGGCCTCGAGAGGATCAGCGACATCGCCGGCTTCGAGGGCACGTTCCGCTTCGGGGGCGGCCCCGAGTGCGAGACCCGCCTGTCCTGCTTCAAGGGGCTCGAGGAGGTCTACGGGCTCGACAACGTCGAGTTCGTCCCGCTCGACGTCGCCGGCCCCATCACGGTCGAGGCCCTGAAGTCGGGCGAGGTGGACGGCGCGAACCTGTTCACGACGCAGTCGGCCATCGTGGCGAACGACTTCGTGGTCCTCGAGGACGACCAGCAGCTCCAGCTGCCGCAGAACATCGTCCCGGTCATCCGACAGGAGATCGTCGACGCCTACGGCGACGACCTCGTGTCCCTGATCAACGAGATCACGACCTCGCTCACCACGGAGAGCCTGACCGAGCTCAACGCCAAGGTCGAGATCGACCAGGAGGACCCGGACGCCGTCGCCGAGCAGTGGCTGCGCGAGAACGGGTTCCTCGAGGAGTAGGTCGTCCGGCGCCGGCCCGGCTCAGCCCTCCACGAGGCGCGAGACGGGCCGGCGCCCGGTGCGCATGCGCACGTCGTGGTCCCGGCTCGTCTCGAGGAGCCACAGGAACCGCCCCCGCGGGACCTCCTCCACGCCCATGGTCGCGAGGTGGTCCGTGCGCAGCTGCACGTCGATGAGCCGCCCGCCCGCGGTGCGGAAGCGGGACACGAGCTCGACGAGCGCCACCTTCGACGCGTCCGGCCGGCGGTGGAACATCGACTCGCCGGTGAAGACCCCGCCGACCTGGACCCCGTACAGCCCGCCGACGAGGTCGGGGCCGTCCCAGATCTCGACGGAGCGTGCCCACCCGAGCTCGTGGAGGCGGCGGTAGGCGCGCGCCATCGGGCCGGTGATCCAGGTGCCCGAGGGACCGCGGTCCTCGCCGCACGCGGCGACGACCGCGGGGAAGGCGCGGTCGACCGTGGCGGTCCAGCCGCTCCGACGCAGCGTCTGCCGGAGCGATCGCGACACGCGGAGCGCATCGAACCGCAGGATCCCGCGCGGATCGGGCGAGAACCACGGCAGCGGGACCCCCGGATGGGGCCACGGGAAGATGCCGCGCCGGTAGGCGTCGACGAGCGTCCCGGGACCGAGGTCGGCACCGATCCCGACCACGCCGTCCTCGTCCGCGTCGGCCGGATCGGGCAGGAGCCAGGACGACGGCGGCACCGGCTGGGGCGGACGGGTGAGCCCCGGCTCCGCAGGCGGGACCGTCCGGCGACGCGCCAGCCGGCGGGGGCGGTCCTGCGGGGAGCTCATGGCCCGACTCTACCGGCGCGACTACCGTCGGCGGCCGCCCACCCGAAGGCCCGGACCGTGCGCCTCCACCTCGTCGACGGCACCTACGAGCTGTTCCGCGCGCACTACTCCAAGCGCCCGGACCGCACCGACGACGACGGCCGCGACGTCAAGGCGACGGTGGGGGTCGTCTCCGGCCTCCTCGCCCTCCTGGGTGACGAGGACGAGGCCGTCAGCCACGTGGCGGTGGCCTTCGACAACCCCATCGAGTCCTTCCGCAACGACGAGTTCGCGGGCTACAAGGACGGCGCCGACGTCGACCCGGCCCTCCTCGCGCAGTTCGAGCTCGTCGAGGAGGCCGTCCGGGCCCTCGGCGTCGTGGTGTGGTCGATGCAGCGCTGGGAGGCCGACGACGCGCTGGGCACGGCCGCCATGCGGTTCGTCGACGAGGTGGAGCAGGTCCGCATCCTCACACCGGACAAGGACCTCGGTCAGGTCGTGACGGGTGACCGGATCGTCCAGGTCGACCGCCTCCGGGAGCGGGTCTACGACGAGGCCGGCGTGCGCGAGCGGTTCGGGGTCTCCCCCGACTCGATCCCCGACTACCTCGCGCTGGTGGGCGATGCCGCCGACGGCATCCCGGGCATCGCAGGCTTCGGCGCCACGTCGGCCGCCGCCGTCCTCGCCCGGTACGGGCGGATCGAGGACGTGCCCGAGGACGCCGCGGACTGGGACGTCGCGGTGCGGGGTGCATCGCGTCTCGCCACGACCCTCGCCGAGCAGCGCGACGCCGCGCTCTTCTACCGGCACCTCGCCACCCTCGTGACCGACGTCCCGCTCGAGGAGGACCTCGTGGTGCTCGCCTGGCAGGGTGTCCCGCGGGACGCCTACCTCGCGATGTGCGACCGCCTGGCGGCGACCACGCTCCGGGACGCGCCCCCGCGGTGGGCCTGACCGACCGGTCGCCCCCGCGTCACGCCCCGTCCCGACGGACGGGGGGAGACAGGTGACGGGAGGAGGCTCCCCCGGGACCATCGTCCCGACGCCGCTTCCCCTGACAGGATCCCCCATGAGTGCCCAGCGACAGGCCGGGACCGACCTCGCCGCCGACCGCAACGGGGTCGTGCGACGCATGACGCGGGACGATCGTGCCGGCGAGGGCAGGCTGCCCACCCAGCCCGCTGGCGCGACCGCCTCCGCGGACGCCGTGGAGCAGCTCCGCCGCTCCGTCGCCGACATCAAGCACGACGTCCGCATGCTGAAGGTGATGCTCGACAAGCAGAGCATCGCCATCGACCGCCTCGTGCACGCGGTCGAGGACCTGAGCGGCTCCGAGGAGGAGTGACCCCGACCGACCGGTCAGCGGCCCGCAGGGCCCTAGGATGCCCGCGTCCTGCCGCCGTCCTGCGCCGAGGTGCCCGTGAGCGACGTCCGCGAGGACGCCGAGGCCGTGGCCGGCGCGCCCTCCCGCCGCTCCAGCACGCTCGTCTCCGCCGGGATCCTGATCTCGCGGATCTTCGGGTTCGTGCGCCAGCGCGCGATGAGCCACTTCTTCGCGGCGAGCTACCTGAAGGACGCGTTCGACGCGGCGTTCAAGATCCCCAACCTCATGCAGAACCTGCTGGGCGAGGGCGTGCTGTCCGCCTCGTTCATCCCCGTCTACAGCCGTCTGCTGTCCGAGGGGCGTGAGGAGGAAGCGGGGCGCGTCGCCGGCGCCATCGCCGGGCTCCTGGCGCTCGCCGCCGCCGTCGTCACCGTGCTCGGCGTCGTGTTCGCCGATCCCGTCCTGACCGTCATCGCGCCTGGCCTCCCGGCCCAGACCCACGAGCTGGCGGTCACCACGATGCGCATCGTGACGCCGGGCGTCGCGATGCTCGTCCTCTCCGCCTGGTGCCTCGGGGTCCTCAACAGCCACCGGCGCTTCTTCCTGTCCTACGTCGCGCCGGTCCTGTGGAGCATCGCCCAGATCGCCGTGCTGGTGACCGCCGGCGCGCTGCTGCTCCCCGACCTCGGCCAGCCCGAGACGGCGGACACCGCCACCCTCGAGCGGCTCGTCGTGGCCCTCGCCTGGGGCTCGCTCCTCGGGGCGCTCCTGCAGTTCCTCGTCCAGCTCCCCTCGGTCCTCCGCCTCCTGCAGGGCTTCCGCCTGTCGGCCGAGACGTCGCGCCCGGGGACCCGACAGGTGCTGCGCGCGTTCGGTCCCGTGGTGGCGGGGCGCGGCGTGGTCCAGCTCCTCACCTTCGTCGACCTCATGCTCGCGTCGCTCCTCGTCAGCGGCGCCATCGCGGCCCTCGGCTACGCCCAGACGCTGTTCGTGCTGCCCGTGTCGCTCTTCGGCATGAGCGTCGCGGCCGCCGAGCTGCCCGAGCTCTCCTCGGCGGACCTCGACGACAAGCACGCCATCGCCGACCGCCTCAGCCACGGCCTGGCACGCATCGCCTTCCTGGTCGTCCCGAGCGCGCTCGTCTTCTTCCTCCTCGGCGATCTCGTCGTCGGGGCGCTCTACCGCTCCGGCGCCTTCGACCGGCAGGACGAGGTCGTGGTGTGGCTCGTGCTGGCCGGGTTCTCGCTCGGGCTCCTCGCGAACACCTCCTCGCGCCTCCTGCAGTCGGCGATGTACGGCGCCGGCGACGCCAAGACCCCGGCCAAGATCGCCGCCCTCCGGGTCGCCGTCGCTGCCGCGGTCGGTGCGGTCCTCATGCTGCAGCTCGACCGCGTCGCCTACGCCGACGGCGTGTTCCAGCTCGTCGGCGACCTGCCGGCCTTCTCGCCGCTGCCACTCGACGTGCGCGACGCCGGCGGCGCGCTGCACCTCGGCGCCGTCGGCCTGTCCGCCGCCGCCGGCGCGTCGGCGTGGATCGAGTACCAGCT
>JAHWKB010000332.1 GCA_019348115.1 Actinomycetota bacterium
AGAGCGTCCTGCGCGAGCTCCGCCGCCAGCTGCGCCCGCTCGAGCGCCAGGCCGAGGCGGCCAACCGCTACACCCAGCTGCAGTCCGAGCTCCGCGACGTCCAGGTGCGCCTCGCCGCGATGGACCTCGAGCGGCTGATGACGCAGCTGCAGCGCGACGACGAGCACGGCGCCGACGTGACCCAGCGCCAGGCCGCCGCCGAGCAGGCGGTCGCCGCTGTCCGGGCACGCGAGTCGGCGATCGAGGACGAGCTCCGCGACCAGGCCCCGGCCGCCGACCGTGCCCAGGCGACCTACCACCGGCTGTCCTCGCTCCTCGAGCGTCTGCGCGGCGCCCAGGACCTCGTCGAGGCCAAGCGCAAGCACCTCGTCGAGTACGTCGAGGAGCCGCTCGCCGGCCGGCCCCCGGCCGAGCTGCGGGCCCAGGCCGAGCGGGTCGAGGCCAACCGGCGCGAGCGCCAGCTCGAGCGCGACTCCTACCGCGAGCTGCTCGACGAGGCCATCGCCGCCCGGCGCGAGGCCGAGCAGGAGCGCCGCGCCCACGAGCAGCAGGTCCAGGCCGAGGCCCGCCGGCGTGCGCAGGCCCGGGAGCAGGTGCTGCGATGGGAGGGCGAGGTGTCGGCCCTGCGCGGCTCGATCGCGTCCTCCGAGGCCGAGGTCGGCCGCGTGGCGTCCCAGCTCACGAGCCTCGACGACCGCGTCACGGAGGCCCAGGGCGAGATCGACAAGGTCCAGGACGAGATCCAGCAGCTCGACTCGGCCGAGGTCGACCTCACGAGCTCGCTCGAGACCGCCGAGGCCCGGGTCGCCGAGGCGCAGGCCGAGGTCGACCGGCTCGTCGCCGAGGAGGCCGACCTCGAGCGCTCGCGCTCGTCCCAGGCGGCCCGCGCCGAAGCGCTGCGGGCCGCGCTCGCCGAGACCGACGGCGGGGCGTCGGCGCTGCTGTCCTCCGATCTCGACGGGGTGCTGGGGCCGGTCGCCGACCACGTGCGGGTCGACTCCGGTGCCGACGCCGCGATCGCGGCCGCGCTCGGCCCCCTGGGGGAGGCCATCGTCGTCGCGACGCCCGAGCAGGCCCGACGGGCGGTGGCGTGGCTCCGGACGGCCGAGGTCGGGTCCGCGGTCGTCCTGCCGGCGCGCGCCGGCACGCCGCCGACGATCGAGCTCGACGAGGACGCGCGCGACCAGATCGCGACCGCTGGGGCGGTCCCCGTCGCCGACGTCCTCCAGCCCACCGACAGCGAGCCCTCCGGCCGGGTCGTCGCCGCGCTCCGGACGGCCCTGGCCCGCACCTACCTCGTGGACGCCTGGGACAAGGCCGTCCTCCTCCACGGTCGCAACCCCGGCCTCACGTTCGTGACGCCGCAGGGCGACATCGCCGGCCCGCAGGGCTACGTGGGTGGCGAGGCCCCCGCACGGTCGGCGGTCATCACCGCGACCGCCGCCGACGAGGCCGAGCGCCGCGCCGCCGCGTTCGAGGAGCAGCTCGTCGACGCCCGGGCTGCGCTCGTCGCCGCCCGCCAGGAGCTGGCGCTGCGCAAGGCCGACCTCGACGAGGCCACGCAGCGCATCAACGAGTCCGACGCGCGCATCACCGGCGCGGCCGAGCGCCTGGCCCGGCTCAACAAGGAGCTGCACGCGCTCGCCAACCAGCGCCAGATCGTGGCGTCGAACCACGTCGAGCTGTCCGAGCTGCTCGAGCGCGACCGCGTGCGCCTGTCCGAGCTCAACAGCCGGGGCCCCGAGGTCGAGCCGCTCGAGCTCGACGACGGCCCCGACGAGGAGGCGGCCCGCCTCGAGGAGGTCGTCGAGGCGGCGCGCGAGCGCGAGCTCGACGCCCGCGTCCGGCTGGAGCGCATGACCGAGAACCTGCGCCACCTCGAGCTCCAGGCCGACGAGCTCCGCCGCGAGGCCGACGAGGTCGAGCAGGCGCTCGCCGCCGCCGCGCGCCGGCGTGAGCTCCGCCGCCAGGGCATCGTGCGGTGCGGCGAGCTCGCCGCCTTCGCGACGTCCGCGATCGTCCAGCTCGAGGCGTCCATCGAGGCCGCACGGGTGCGCCGGGACGAGCTCCAGGAGCACCTGCGGCTCGGCCGCGCCGAGCTGACCGCCGTCCGGGCCGAGCTCAACGACCTCACGGCCCAGCTGGAGGAGGTGAAGGAGGCCCGGCACGCCGCCGACCTCCGCCGCAGCGACCTCGAGCACCAGCACGCACAGGTGGTCGAGCGTCTCCGCCGCGAGTTCAGCTTGAGCCCCGAGGAGGTCCGGGCCGAGCACCCGGACGCCGCCGGCTACGACCGGCCGGCGCTGACCGAGACCGAGGACGTGCTGGTGCGCAAGCTCGGCCTCCTCGGCCGCGTGAACCCGCTCGCGCTCGAGGAGTTCAAGGCGCTGGAGGAGCGGCACAAGTTCCTCTCGGACCAGCTGGACGACCTGCGCCGCTCCAAGCGCGACCTCCAGGAGGTCGTCGTCGCGGTCGACGAGCGCATCCGCGAGGTGTTCGCGGCGGCGTACCACGACGTGGCGCGCGAGTTCGAGCAGACCTTCACCACGGTCTTCCCCGGCGGCACCGGACGGCTCGTGCTGACCGACCCCGACGACATGCTGCACACCGGCATCGAGGTCGAGGCCCGCCCGCCGGGGAAGCGCGTCACGCGGCTGTCGCTGCTCTCCGGTGGCGAGCGCTCGCTCACCGTCCTCGCGTTCGTGTTCGCGATCTTCCGCGCGCGGCCGTCGCCGTTCTACGTCCT
>JAHWKB010000333.1 GCA_019348115.1 Actinomycetota bacterium
GTCAGAGGCGGGCGAGGAGGTCGTCGAGGATCTCGGCGCTCGGGCTCGGGAGGTCGGTCGCCGGCGGGACGCGCCAGCGCTGGGGGTCGGCAAGGAAGGCGTCGATGGTCGCCTGGTCGTAGCGCGACACGACGACGTTCCGGCCGATGCCGTCGGGGCGCTCGGAGTGCTCGCGCCACAGGAGCGTCGGGACCCCCAGCAACGCGCACTCCTCCTGGATCGAGCCGCCGTCGGTGATGACGAGCGGGGCGGCCTGGAGCATCCCGACGAACGCCCCGTGTGGGACGAGGGAGACGAGCTCGATGCCGGCGCGCTCGAGGCGCGGGATGAACCCGCCCTGCGCGAGGGTCTCGGCCGTCGGCCCGTGGACGACGAACCGGACGGGCCGGGTCGCGGCGATGCGCTCGGCGGTGGCGACGAAGCGCTCGACGCGGGCGCGCTTGTTGAGGTTCTCGACCCGGTGCATGGTGACGACCGCCGGACCGGTGCCGGCGAGCGAGCCGTCCGACGGGGCGAGGTCGTGGGAGAGCGACTCGACGACGGTGTTGGCCGCGATGCGGACGACGTCGCCCTTGACGCGCATGGCGCGGAGGTTCCGGACGGCCTCGGCGTCGGGGGCGTAGAGCACGTCGGCGGCGCGCATGACGACGATGCGGATGAGCTCCTCCGGGAACGGGTGGAGGAGGTGGTGGCTCCGGAGGCCCGCCTCGAGGTGGGCGACGCGCAGCCCGGCCCGCTTCGCCATCAGCGCGGACAGGAGGGTCGAGGGCGTGTCCCCGTGGACGACGCAGATCCCGCCGGCGTCGCCGAAGACCTCCTCGCGGAGCGCCGTGCCGGATGCGAGCGAGAGCGACAGCTTCCCCGCCCACAGCGCGGCCTGCGGGATCGAGGTGATGTCGACGTCGCCGCCCATCACGACGTCGGGCGTGCGGACGCCGAGCTCCTCGCGGAGGCCGACCGACAGGGCGGCGTGCTGGCCGGAGTCGATCAGCCGGTACGGGACGCCGCGCTCGTCCATCAGGCGCAGCAGCGGCGCGGTCTTGATGTACTGGGCCTTGGTGCCCAGGAAGACCTGGATCAGATCGGTCATCGCGCCGGATCGACGAGGTCCCGCGGTTTCGTCGCCCGCGTGACGAGATCGGCGAGGAGGCCGATGGCGATCACCTGGAAGGCCGCGAAGAGCACCAGCAGGGTGTTCGTCGGGACGCGCAGGTCCTTGGTCACCATGTCGAAGCCGAGCTTGCCCAGGCCGAAGAACAGCAGCGCCAGCCCGACCGGCATGAAGACCCGCAGCGGGTTGTACGACAGCGTCATCCGCACGACCTGGAGGAAGTAGCGACGCGTGTCGTGGTACCAGTGGAACTTCGACCGGCCGGCGCGCTCGTCGTAGTCGATGTCCATGTACGCGACCGAGTAGTCGTCGGCGAGGAACGACATCGTCATCGTCGTGACGCACGAGAAGCCGTTGGGCAGGCGGTGGAGGTACTGGTCGGCGACCTCCCGGCGGAAGGCGCGGAAGCCGGAGTTGAGGTCGGGGATCTCGGTCTCGACGAGGTACTGCGCGAGCTTGCGGATGGCCCACTTCGCCGGGACGCGGGCGACCTTGTGGGTGCCCTCCTCGGTCCGCCGGGCGCCGACGACCTGGTCGTAGCCCTCGAGCTGCTTCACGAGGAGCGGGATCTGGTCGTTGGGGTAGGTCATGTCGACGTCGGTCCACACCACGACGTCGCCGACGGCCGCCCGGGTCCCGGTGCGGCGCGCCCCGCCCGATCCCATGTTGCGGCGGTGCTCGATCAGGCGGATGCCGTCGAGCTCGCGGAGGAGCTCACGGGTGCCGTCGGTCGAGCCGTCGTCCACGCAGATGATCTCGTAGGTGTACGGCGACGCGTCGAGGGTCGCGCGGATGCGCGACACCTCCTGCTCCACGCACGCGATCTCGTTGTACGTGGGCAGGACGACGGAGACGTCCACGGAGGAGCTGATCGGTCGACCTCGATGCATCGGCGCGCGCGTCTGCGCGGCGCGTCCAGGCTACCGCCCGCCGGCACCCGCGAGGCCCCGCTCAGACCTGGGTGCGTGCCCAGGCGACGGTCCGCTCGAGCCCCTCGCGGAGCGACACCGTCGGCTTCCAGCCGAGCTCGCGCTCGGCCACCGTGGTGTCCGGCCGGCGGACCTCGGGGTCGTCGGTCGGACGCTCGACGTAGGTGATGCCGGGGTGCGCCCCGACGACGTCCTGGATGGTCTCGGCCAGCTCCGTCATCGTGAGCTCGTGCGGGTTGCCGATGTTGACCGGGTCGGCGTAGTCGGAGACGAGCAGCCGCAGCAACCCCTCGACGAGGTCGTCGACGTAGCAGAGCGACCGCGTCTGGCTGCCGTCGCCGTGGACGGTGAGTGCCTCGCCGGCGAGCGACTGGCGGATGAACGTCGGCACGGCACGCCCGTCGTCCATCCGGAGCCGAGGGCCGAAGGTGTTGAAGATGCGAGCCACCCTGGTCTCGACGCCGTGCGCGCGGTGGTAGGCGAACGTCAGGGCCTCGCCGAAGCGCTTGGCCTCGTCGTAGACGCCGCGCGGGCCGATGGGGTTCACGTGCCCCCAGTAGGTCTCGGGCTGCGGGTGGACCTGCGGGTCGCCGTACACCTCGGAGGTGGACGCGAGGAGGAACCGGGCGTGCTTCGCCCTGGCGAGGCCGAGCGCCTTGTGCGTCCCGAGCGAGCCGACCTTCAGCGTCTGGATCGGGAGCT